>JAJXYE010000235.1 GCA_021780735.1 Pseudomonadota bacterium
AGTCGACCAGAAGCAGGCCCTTCGCCTGCAGGGTGCTGTGCGATTCGGGCGTGGCGCGATAATGTGGCAGCGCGCCGTTGGCCTGGTAGCCGGCGATCGTGGCAAAGCTCTCGCCAACATGATCCGGCTGCGCGGCGCGCTCCTCGGCGAGCAACGTGTCGACATCCAGCTCGGTCAGCGTCATGCCGGCGGCCAGGCGCTGCTCCAGCCGACGGAAGCCGCGCACCAGGGCAGCGCCGTCGCGACGCATGACCTCGCGGATATGATCCAGTTCGGCCGCGTTCTTCACCGCCTTGAACGCCGTGCTCGGGTTGGCTGCCTCGATCAGTTGCACCTGCGGCGCGATCGCGGCGGCGACCGAAGCGACCACGCGACCGCTGTCCAGCAGCAGCCGGTCGGCGGGGCCGAGCTCGTGCAGGGTCGAGTCGAGGGAAGCGTAGTCGGCGATGCCGATGCCGTCGGCGGCAAGCGCGGCGACCAGGTTGTCGCTGAGCTTGGCGCGATGGATGAACAAGGTGGCGCGGCTATCTGCCTGAACCAGCAAATGGGCGAGAAAGACCGGGTTGCACTCGACGTCGCGGCCACGAAGGTTGGTCAGCCAGGCGATGTCGTCGAGGCTGGAAATCAGGTGATGACTGGCGTCGAGCTTGCGCATCGCCTTGCGCAAGCGGGCGAACTTGTCGGCACGCGATACGCAGGCATGGGCCAGGTCATGCTCAACCACCGGTGCCCTGGGAAGTGCCGGGCGATCGGTCCAGATCGCGCCGGGAAGGTCCAGGTCGGTGCGCAGGCGGGCGCCGGTCTCGGCAAGTTTGTGCTCGATCTGGCGCTGGGTGCCCAGCGCCACGCTGTCGCCGGCCACGGCCAGCACGTCACCCTCATGCAGTTCCTGCTGCAGCCATTCCAGATGCTCGGGGGTGTGCGGCACGCGCAGCTTCATCAGGCTGATGCCGCTGCCGGCCAGCTGCTGCTCGGCCTGCGCGAAGTAGCGTGAATCGGTCCATAGCCCGGCGTGCGCGTGGCTGACGATCAGGGTGCCGGCCGAACCGGTGAAGCCGGACAGCCAGGCCCGTGCCTGCCAGTGATCGGGCAGGTATTCGGACAGGTGCGGATCGGCGCTGGGGACGAGAACTGCGGCGACGCCATGCTGCTGCATGGCCGCGCGCAGGGTGGCGAGGCGGGTAGGGATGGGGTTGTTCATGTCCGAAATGCTAGCAGAGCGGACGCGAGTCGTTGCCAGGGGCGGCCCGGGTCGCACGACATCTGTGCTGCGCCGGGGTGGCGCTGAAGCCACGCCGGCGGTCGCTTCTGCGTCCGGTTCGGCCATGGCATGGGCGGATGGAGATGAACCAAACCAGGAAATTTTCGTTGCCCATCTCGCAGTGCGACGCATCTGCGGCTAAAATGCCAATTTCCAGCACGGCTGCTTTCCATGACCCCCCTGATTTTCGTCACCGGCGGTGTGGTGTCCTCGCTTGGCAAGGGCATTGCTGCGGCGTCGCTCGCTTCCATCCTCGAAGCCCGCGGTCTCTCGGTCACCATGATGAAGCTCGATCCCTATATCAATGTGGATCCGGGCACGATGAGTCCCTTTCAGCACGGTGAGGTCTACGTGACCGACGACGGGGCCGAGACCGACCTCGATCTGGGCCATTACGAGCGTTTCGTGCATACCCGCCTGGCCGGCAAGAACTCGATCACTACCGGCAAGATCTACGAGGCGGTGATCCGCAAGGAACGCCGTGGCGACTACCTCGGCGCCACCGTGCAGGTGATTCCGCACATCACCGACGAGATCAAGCACTGCATCCACGAGGCCACCCGCGGCTTCGACGTTGCGCTGGTGGAGATCGGCGGTACCGTCGGCGACATCGAGTCGCTGCCGTTCCTCGAGGCGATCCGTCAATTGCGCATCGAGCACGGCCCGGAAAAGGTGGTGTTCATGCACCTGACCCTGGTGCCGTACATCAAGGCCGCCGGCGAGATCAAGACCAAGCCGACCCAGCACTCCGTCAAGGAGCTGCGTTCGATCGGTATCCAGCCGGACATCCTGCTGTGTCGCTGCGAGCAGCCGCTGCCCGACGGAGAACGCCGCAAGATCGCGCTGTTCACCAACGTGCCGGAAAACGCGGTGATCAGTGCGGCCGATGTCGACGTCATCTACAAGCAGCCGTTGTGGCTGCACAAGCAGGGCCTGGACGACATCGTGGTCAAGCGCCTCGGTCTCGACGCCAAACCGGCGGACCTGTCCGCCTGGCAGCGCACCGTGGATGCGGTGGAGAACCCGAAGGACGAGATCACGGTGGCCATCGTCGGCAAATACGTCGAACACAAGGACGCCTACAAGTCACTCGGCGAGGCGTTGCGCCACGGCGGCATCAAGCAGCGGACGCGGGTGAACCTGGACTGGATCGATTCCGAACAGGTCGAGGCCGAAGGCGCGGCCAGGGTACTTGGCGGTGCCGACGCCATCCTGGTGCCGGGTGGCTTCGGCAAGCGCGGTTTCGAGGGCAAGGTGCTGGCGGCGAAGTATGCGCGTGAGCATGGCGTGCCTTATTTCGGCATCTGCTACGGCATGCATGCGGCGGTGGTGGATTTCGCCCGGCACGTAGCCAACCTGCCCGACGCCGATTCCAGCGAGAACGACCGCAACACGCCCAATCCGGTGATCGGCCTGATCACCGAGTGGACAACCGCCAGTGGCGAGATCGAGCAGCGCAGCGATCGCTCCGACCTGGGTGGCACCATGCGGCTGGGTTCGCAAGAGTGCCGCCTCAAGGCCGGCACGCTGGCGCGCGAGTTGTACGGCCAGGACGTGGTGCGCGAGCGCCATCGTCATCGCTACGAGTTCAACAACCGCTATCGGCAGTCGTTTGAAGACCAGGGTCTGGTGATTTCCGGCAAGTCGATGGACGACCTGCTGGTGGAGATCGTCGAGTTGCCGCAGCAGAAGCATCCGTGGTTCCTTGGTTGCCAGGCGCATCCCGAATTCACTTCCACACCGCGCGATGGACATCCGTTGTTCATCGGTTTCGTGCGTGCCGCGCGCGAGCACAAGGCCGTGCGTGAAGGTCAGGCATTGGCACAGGAGTCCATCGCATGAAGCTGTGCGGATTCGAGGTGGGACTGGATCAGCCGCTGTTCCTGATCGCCGGTCCCTGCGTGGTCGAGTCCGAGCAGTTGCAGATCGACACGGCAGCCACACTGAAGGAAATCACCGGCCGGCTTGGCATCCATCTCATTTTCAAGTCGAGCTTTGACAAGGCGAACCGTTCCTCTGGCGACAGCTTTCGCGGCCCGGGGATGGAAGAGGGGCTGCGCATTCTTGCCGAGGTGAAGCGTCAGGTCGGCGTGCCACTGCTTACCGACGTGCACGAATACACGCCGATGGACGAGGTCGCCGCCGTGGTCGACGTGCTGCAGACGCCGGCATTCCTGTGCCGGCAGACCGACTTCATCCAGAAGGTCGCGCGTGCCGGCAAGCCGGTGAACATCAAGAAGGGCCAGTTCCTGGCGCCATGGGACATGAAGCACGTGGTGGCCAAGGCCCGGGCCGTCGGCAACGACGAGATCATGGTGTGCGAGCGCGGCGCCAGCTTCGGCTACAACAACCTGGTGTCGGACATGCGCTCGCTCAGCGTGATGCGCGAGACGAACTGCCCGGTCGTGTTCGACGCCACTCATTCGGTGCAACTGCCCGGCGGGCAGGGCACCACCTCCGGTGGCCAGCGCGAGTTCGTGCCGGTGCTGGCGCGTGCCGCGGTGGCGGTCGGCGTGGCCGGCCTGTTTGCCGAGACTCATCCCGATCCGAGCAAGGCGCTCAGCGACGGGCCGAACGCCTGGCCGCTGGGCAGGATGGAGGCACTGCTGGAAACCCTGCTGGAGCTGGATGCCGTGACCAAGCGGCACGGCTTTCTGGAGCAGACCGTCAGCTGATTCCGCGGGTGCAGCGATGCACCTTCATCAAATAACCACCTGAAACCAATGGATACCGCATGAGCACACTGATCACCCGCATCCACGCCCGTGAAATCCTCGACTCGCGCGGCAATCCCACGCTGGAGGCCGACGTCACCCTGGCTGATGGAAGCTTTGGCCGTGCCGCGGTACCCAGCGGCGCCTCCACCGGCTCGCGCGAGGCAGTCGAGCTGCGCGATGGCGACAAGTCGCGTTACGGCGGCAAGGGCGTGAAGAACGCGGTGGCCAATGTCAACGGTGTGATCACCGATGCACTGAAGGGTTTCGATGCGGCCGACCAGAAGGGGCTGGACGCCAAGCTCATCGCGCTCGACGGCAGCCCGAACAAGGGCAAGCTGGGCGCCAATGCGCTGCTTGGCGTGTCGATGGCGGCGGCCCATGCCGTGGCGGCCTCGCGCGACGAGCCGCTGTGGAGCTATCTCTCGCATGGCAAGCCCGGGGCGCTGCCGGTACCGATGATGAACATCATCAACGGCGGCGAGCATGCCGACAACAATATCGACGTGCAGGAATTCATGATATTGCCGGTGGGTCTGCCGAAGTTCGCCGAGGCGCTGCGCGCTGGCGCGGAGATCTTCCATGCGCTGAAGAGCGTGCTGAAAGGTCGCGGTCTGAGCACGTCGGTCGGCGACGAAGGCGGCTTCGCGCCGAATCTTCGCTCGAACATCGAGGCACTCGACACCATCCTCGAGGCGATCAGCAAGACCGGCTACAAGATCGGCGGAGAGATCCTGCTCGGTCTGGATGCGGCCGCCTCCGAGTTTTACCGGGACGGCAAGTACGACCTTGCCGGCGAAGGCAAGAAGTACTCCTCGGCCGAGTTTGTCGATGTGCTCGCCAGCTGGGCCGGGCAGTACCCGATTGTGAGCATTGAGGATGGCCTGGCCGAAGGCGACTGGGACGGCTGGAAGCTGCTGACCGACAAGATCGGCGACCGGATCCAGATCGTGGGCGACGATTTGTTCGTGACCAATCCGGTGATCTTCCGCGAAGGCATCGAGAAGCACATCGCCAACTCGATCCTGATCAAGGTGAACCAGATCGGCACCCTGTCCGAAACACTGCAGGCCATCGCGATGGCCGATGCGGCGAAATACTCGGCGGTGATTTCGCATCGCTCCGGCGAGACCGAGGACACCACCATCGCCGACATTGCGGTGGCCACCACGGCAACCCAGATCAAGACCGGCTCGCTGTGCCGCAGCGATCGCGTGGCCAAGTACAACCAGCTGCTGCGGATCGAGGAGCAGTTGGGCACGGCCGCGCACTACGCCGGTCGCAACGCGTTCCCCAACCTCAGCCACCTGCCAGGCTGAGCGGATATCACGGTTGCCCATGTTGCGCTGGATCGCCCTGATTCTGATCCTCCTGCTGATCGGACTGCAGCTGACGCTGTGGTCCGGCAGGGGCAGCATGCATGAAGTGGATGCGCTGCGCGTGGCCGTGAAGAAGCAGGCCGACGAGAATGCCGGGCTGGTGCGGCGCAATCAGTCGCTGGGTGCCGACGTGATTGATCTGAAACATGGCGATCAGGCAGTCGAGGCGCGTGCGCGTACCGAGCTTGGTTTGATCAAGCCGGGTGAGGTGTTCTACCAGGTGGTCGAGCCGCCGGCTGGGACAGCCACCGTACCGGCGCCGCCTGCCACGGCCGGAACGCCATGATGCGACCGCTGTGGTGCGTGGTGCCCGCAGCCGGTCGCGGCACGCGGGTCGGCGGACACTGTCCCAAGCAGTACCTGCCGCTGGCCGGCCGACCGTTGATCGAGCACACCCTGGAACGCCTCGCCAGGCACCCGGCAATCGCCGGCCTGATGGTGGTTCTGGCTGCTGCCGACAGGCATTGGTCGGGTCTGGGCACGCTCCATGGCAAGCCGGTTCTCAGCACTGTTGGTGGCGCGCAACGCAGCGACTCGGTGCTGGCCGGGCTCGATGCCTTGCCCGGGGCCGTCGGGGCAGACGACTACGTGCTGGTGCACGACGCGGCACGCCCCTGCGTGCGGCTGGCCGACATTGGCCAGTTGATCGATCGCGCCGGTGCGGCGGACGGCGGTTTGCTCGGGGCGCCCCTGCGCGACACGCTCAAGCGTGTCGGTACGGATGGCTGCAGTGAACTGACCGAGCCGCGTGAGCAACGCTGGCGCGCTTTCACGCCGCAGATGTTCCGTCGTGGGCCACTGTCGATGGCGCTGGGCGAGGCGCGGCGACGTGGCGTCAATGTCAGCGACGAGGCCATGGCGATGGAGCAGGCTGGCTTCGCACCCTTGCTGGTCGAGGGCGCCGAGGACAATATCAAGGTCACGACGGCGGCGGATTTCGCGCTGGCCGAATTCCTGCTGGCGAGGACGGGAGCGGCATGAGGATCGGCAGCGGTTTCGATGTGCATGCGTTTGGCACAGGCGACCACGTCACCCTCGGCGGTGTGCGGGTTCCGCATGTTCGTGGCGTGGTGGCGCACTCCGATGGCGATGTGGTCATTCACGCGCTGTGCGATGCGATTTTCGGCGCACTCGCCCTGGGTGACATCGGTCAGCACTTTCCGCCCACTGACCAGCGCTGGCGCGACGCCGACAGTCGCCAGTTCCTGCGTCACGCGGCGGGGCTGATGATCCGGCACGGCTATCGGCTGGGCAATGCCGACGTGACCGTGATCGGCGAGGCGCCGAAGGTGTCGCCACATGCGCAGGCGATGCGCGCGAACCTGGCGGCGGATCTCGGTGCCGATGTCGGGCGTATCAGCGTCAAGGCCACCACCACCGAAAAGCTCGGCTTCTGCGGCCGGGGCGAGGGCATTGCCGCGCAGGCCTGCGTGCTGCTGGAGCGCGCATGAGCGAGGCAGCGACACGCGGCTCCGGCAACCGGCTGCACGACCGGCTGGACGCGATCGTCGAGCTGTTGCACCGCTGCGACGACAAGACATTGCAGGCTTCGGCGCTGGTCGAGCTGCGCCGGCTGCTGGACGAGCTGCATCCGGCCGATATCGCCTTCATCCTCGAGTCGCTGCCGCTGGATGAGCGCATCGCGGTATGGCAGCTGGTCAAGGCCGAGCGCGACGGCGACATTCTGCTGGAAGTGTCCGACGCGGTGCGCGAATCGCTCATCGCGGACATGGATCGCCACGAGATCCTCGCCGCGGTCGAACCGCTGGATGCGGACGAGCTGGCCGACCTGGTCGAGGATCTGCCGACCGCAATGCTGCCGGAGCTGATGGCCAGCCTGGATTCGCAGCAGCGCGAGCAGGTGCAGTCGGCACTCTCCTATGAAGAGGATCAGCTCGGTGCGCTGATGGACTTCGAGATGGTCACGATCCGCGAGGACGTGAGCCTGGAGGTGGTGCTGCGCTACCTGCGCCGCTTCGAGGAGCTGCCGGCACAGACCGACAAGCTGTTCGTGATCAACCACGAGAATATTCTCACCGGCGTCCTGCCGCTGCACTGGCTGCTGGTGAATTCGCCCGACAAGATGGTCAGCGCGGTAATGGCGCCGGACGTCAACACCTTCCATCCGACCGACGACGCCTACGAGGTGGCACAGGCGTTCGAGCGCTACGATCTGGTGACGGCGCCGGTGGTCGATGGCGGCGGGCACCTGATCGGCCGCATCACCGTCGACGCGATGGTCGACGTGATCCGCGAGGAAGGTGAGGCCGAGATGCTGGGCCGTGCCGGCCTGCGTGAAGAGGAGGATATCTTCGCCTCGATCTGGGCCTCGTTACGCAATCGCTGGGCGTGGCTGGCGGTCAACCTGGTCACTGCCTTCCTCGCCTCGCGCGTGATCGGCCTGTTCGAAGGTGCCATCGAGAAGCTGGTGGCGCTTGCCACGCTGATGCCGATCGTTGCCGGCATCGGTGGCAATTCCGGCAACCAGACCATCACCATGATCGTGCGTGCGATGGCGCTGGATCAGGTCAACCCGAATGCGATCCGCCGGATGTGGCTGAAGGAGCTGGGCGTGGCGCTGTTCAACGGCCTGGTCTGGGGCGGGGTGATCGGCACCGTCGCGGCGCTGTTGTACGACAGCCCGATTCTCGGTGTGGTGATGACTGCGGCGATGACCCTGAATCTGCTGCTCGCCGCGTTCATGGGCGTGGGCATTCCGATGGCGATGATCCGGCTGGGGCGCGATCCGGCGCTGGGCTCAAGCATCTTCCTGACCTTCATGACCGACAGCGGCGGCTTCTTCATCTTCCTCGGACTGGCCAGCGTCTTTCTGGTCTAGGCCGCGGCCACTGTCATTCGATCAGAAGCCGGTGCACCCGGCGGAGCACGATGTCCGAATCCGAAATTGCCGATACCTCGTTGCCGTATGCCTGCGTCGCGCCGCCCCTGCGGGCGCGCCTGCGCAGCACGCCGGAAGATTTCCGGGTCGAGGAAATTCTCGGCTATGACGCCGACGGTGCCGGGGAGCATTTGTTGCTGTGGGTGGAAAAGCGTGGTGCGAACACCGACTGGGTCGCCCGCGAGCTGGCCAGATTCGCCGGCGTGCCCGCTATGGCGGTCGGCTACGCCGGGATGAAGGATCGCCATGCGGTTACCCGGCAGACGTTCTCGGTGCAACTGGCCGGCAAGCCCGATCCGGACTGGTCGGGCTTTCCTCATGCGGAAGTGAAAGTCCTTGCGGCAACGCGGCATTCGCGCAAGCTCAAGCGTGGCGCGTTGCGCGGCAACCGCTTCATGCTGGTGCTGCGCGACGTCGAGGGAGATCGGGAGGCTGCCGAACGGGTGCTGCATCAGATCGCCGCGCGCGGCGTGCCGAACTATTACGGCGAGCAGCGCTTCGGCCGCGAGGCCGGCAATGTGGCGCAGGCACGGGCGATGTTCGCCGGGCGTCGGGTCGAGCGCGACAAGCGATCGATGTTGCTGTCGGCGGCGCGTTCGCAGCTATTCAACGAAGTGCTGGCGGCGCGGGTCGAGCGCGGTTGCTGGGATACGCCGCTGGAGGGCGAGATCTGGTCACTGGCCGGGTCGCGCTCCTGGTTCGGGCCGGAGCCGTTCGGCGAGGTGCTGGCCGAACGACTGGCGCGTGGCGACATCCATCCTTCCGGCCCGTTATGGGGCCAGGGTGAGCCACCCACGACGGCCGAGGCAGGTGAGATCGAGCGTGCGGTGGCGGCGGCCAGTCCGGATCTGGCCGAGGGCCTGGCGGCAGCCCGGATGGATCAGGAGCGTCGTCCCTTGCGGTTGATGCCGGGCAAACTCGCCTGGCGCTGGATGGAAGATGGATCGCTGGAGCTGAGCTTCGAGCTGCCGGCCGGTGCCTATGCCACCGTCGTGGTGCGCGAGTTGGCCCGGGTCTGAGCTTTTCGACAGGGACGGTGCTGCCGCGACCACAGAAAGGCATCGCGGCTGAAGCCGCCGCTACAGCGCGTGCAGGTCGTTGGCGACCGCCTCGAAGCGTTCGACCACGTCATCGATGCCGATCAGATCCATCACCCCGGGCTTCTCGATCTTGCTGCCCCATGCCAGCTCGCTGGCGGGCTTGCCCAGGAACTGGCGCGCAGCCTGGTCGTACCGGTTCACACACCAGCGTCGATCGGAATAGGGGCCGGAGCGGTCGGGATTGCTCGCGGCGTGCAGGCCCAGTACCCGGGTGCCGACCGCGTTGGCCATGTGCATCGGGCCGGAGTCCGGTGTCAGCAGCAGCGACGCCCGGCCGAGCAGGGCCAGCAGTTTCTTCAGCGTGTCCTTGCCGGTGAGGTCGGCCACGGGCGTGCTCGCCGCCGCCAGCACGGCGTCGGCCATCGCCCGCTCGGCGGATGAAGGGCCGCCCACCAGCATCACCCGCCAGCCGCGACGTGCTGCGTGATCGATCACCGCGGCGTAGCGTTCGGCGCGCCAGTTGCGCAGCACATGACTGGAGCTGGGGCTGACCAGCAGGGTCGGCGTGTCGCCGGGCAACTGCGCGGCGGCCCACGCCTGCGCGTCGTCGGGAATCGGGATGCCCCAGCGCACCGAAGTCTGCTTCAGTCCCAGCGGCTCGCAGAAGCTGCCCAGCGCATCCAGTACATGTTCGCCGTGGCGTGCGGGAATGCGTTCGTTGATCACCAGCCCGTGCAGATCCTTCGAACGCGCCCGGTCGTAACCGATGCGTCGATCCGCGTGGATGCCCATGCTGAGCAGGTTCGAGCGCAGGGCCACCTGCATCTGCAGCAGCGCGTCGAACCGCCGTCCGCGCAAGGCGTCGTGCACCGCGCGCATGCCGGCCCAGCCTGCGGCCTTGTCGAAGCTGATGAACTCCACCCCGGGCAGGTCGCCGACCAGCTTGCGTTCCAGTTTGCCGATGACCCAGGTGAGCGCCGTCTGTGGCCATGCCTGTTGCAGCGTGCGCAGCAGCGGCACCACATGGGTGACGTCGCCCAGGGCGGAGGTGCGCAGCAGGCAGATCGAGGCAGGGGCCGAAACGGGCATGGGCTAGAATCGTCGAGGAATGGGCAGCGAGCGAATGACGCCAGCACTGATGATGCAGGAAGGTACGCACAAAGACGCGGTCGGCGCGATTCTGTTCGATGTCGCGGCATCGTCACAAGTCGGCCATGACTGGTTCGTGCCGGATTTCTGGCGCGCGCGGGATGCCCTGCGTATCCAGTCCGGTGGCCGCGGCGGTGTGGCGATCATCACCACGCCGATCGGCGAATGCGTGCTGCGCCACTATCGTCGCGGTGGACTGGTGGCGAGGCTGCTGGGCGACCGTTATCTGTGGCTTGGCGCCGACAGCAGCCGCCCATTCAGGGAGTTCCGTCTGCTGGCCGAGATCGCACGTCGCGGCTTGCCCGGGCCGGTCGTCGTCGCTGCGCGTTATTGCCGCCACGGCATCGCCTATACGGCCGACCTGATCACCCGCCGCATCGCCGGCGCCAGGACGCTGGCCGAGTGCCTGGCGGCCGGGCAACTGGACGGCGAACTGGCCGGGCAGGTCGGTGAGCTGCTGGCACGTTTCCATCGCGCCGGCGTCTGGCATGCGGATCTGAATGCGCATAACGTGCTGGTGACGGCCGGTGGCCTGTATCTGATCGATTTCGACCGTGGCCGGCTGCGCGCGCCGCGGCTGGCCTGGCAGCAGGCCAACCTGAAGCGCCTGCGCCGATCGCTGATCAAACTCGGGGCCGCCGACGAGAGCGAAGCGATGTTCGAGCAGACCGTCTGGCAACCACTGCGGCAGCACTACGGGCAGGTTCTCAATCCATGAACTGGCATCTGAATTTTCTGGGTGTGGGTGCCGCGCACGCGACGACCCTGGGTTCATCGGCCGTCGTGCTGGAGCGCAATGGCGTGCCATGGCTGTTGATCGACTGCGGTCCGGACACACTCGATCGTTATCTTGCCGCCTACGACGCGCTGCCTCCAGCCGTGTTCATCACCCACACCCATATGGATCACGTGGCCGGGCTGGAGCAACTGTTCTTCAAGCTTTGGTTCGACCCGCACCTTCGTGGCAGCACCCGCCTGTTCGCCCATGCCGGCCTGATTCCCTGGTTGCAGGCGCGCGTGGCGGATTATCCCGGTGCGCTGGCCGAGGGCGGGGTCAATTTCTGGGAGGCATTCCGGCTGGTGCCGTGCACGCGCGGCTTCTGGCTCGATGGTCTGTGGTTCGACGTGTTCGGTACCCGCCACCACGTGCCCGGTACGTCGTACGGCGTGTCGCTCGACGGCAGCTTTGTCTACACCGGCGATACCCGGCCGATACCCGAACTGCTGGCACGCCATGTCGGCGGCAAGGAACTGATCGCCCACGATTGCAGCCTGGTAGGCAATCCTTCGCACACGGGAATCGACGACATCGAGCGTGAATACCCCGAGGCACTGCGCCGGCGGATGGTTCTCTACCACTACGGCAGCGTTGCCGATGGCGCGACGCTGGCAGCAAGCGGTTACCGCATCGCTTCCATGGGCGAACGGATCGCCGTGGCCGAACCCTCTTCGCCGCGAGCCGACGCTGGTTGAGCTGGCACGCTCATCGCTTGCCTGTCTGCGGCCCTGCAGCTATTCTTCCGCTTCTTTGCCGGGCGGCGTTCGCTCGACAAAGCGGGTTTCACCCATGCGGAGAGACTCAGGATGAGTCGAACAATCCCGCCCGGTGGCCGTGGAGCGAAAAGTTATACGGAGAGGTGTCCGAGTGGTTGAAGGAGCACGCCTGGAAAGTGTGTATAGGGTAAAACCTATCGCGGGTTCGAATCCCGCTCTCTCCGCCAGAATTTGAGCAGTGCGACGGCCTTTCCGAGGCTGGCGCTACCGCAGCAGCAAGCAGGCGCCAGCGCTTGACGTCCATGGTGGCCCCGTCGGTCCCCCCGCGACGATAGTTCGCAAACTCCGCCAGGTCCGGAAGGAAGCAACGGTAGCGAATGATTCGGGTGCCGGGGTGTGGCTGGCGGGGCCGCCGCCATTTCGGGGCGCGCTTTACTGACTTGTCTTCGCCGACTTGGCACAATCGGCCTTTGCCCCCACGTTGGTAGCCATGTCCTATCAGGTACTCGCCCGCAAGTGGCGCCCGCGCAAGTTCGCCGAACTGGTGGGCCAGGAGCACGTGGTGCGCGCGCTCACCAATGCGCTCGATAGCGGGCGCATGCACCACGCCTACCTGTTCACCGGCACCCGCGGCGTGGGCAAGACCACGATCGCGCGCATCTTCGCCAAGTCGCTCAATTGCGAACGCGGCCAGTCGGCCGATCCCTGCGGCGAGTGCTCGGTATGCACGGCGGTGGACGACGGTCGCTTCGTCGACCTGCTGGAGATCGACGCGGCCAGCAACACCGGCGTGGACGACGTCCGCGAGGTGATCGAGAACGCGCAGTACGCGCCCTCGCGTGGCCGCTTCAAGGTGTACCTGGTCGACGAGGTGCACATGCTGTCGAAGAACGCGTTCAACGCGTTGCTGAAGACGCTGGAGGAGCCGCCGCCGCACGTGAAGTTCCTGCTCGCCACCACCGACCCGCAGAAACTGCCGGTGACGGTGCTGTCGCGCTGCCTCAAGTTCAACCTGAAGCGGCTGCTGCCGGAGCAGATCTCCGGCCAGATGCGGCACATCCTGGGCGCGGAGAACATCGCCTACGAGGACGGCGCGATCGACGAGTTGGCCCGCGCGGCGGACGGCTCGCTGCGCGACGGCCTGTCCCTGCTCGACCAGGCGATCGCCTACGGCGGCGGTGCGCTGCACGCCGACGACGTGCGCACCATGCTGGGCAGCGTGGCGCGCGGCCAGGTGCTGGGCGTGCTCGACGCGCTGGCGGCGGGCGACGGCGCGCGTTTGCTGGCCGAGTGCACGCAGATCGCCTCGTACTCGCCGGATTTCGGCGGCGTGCTGGACGACCTGGCCGGCG
>JAJXYE010000390.1 GCA_021780735.1 Pseudomonadota bacterium
GCTGATCGACAACATCTTCCGCTTCATCCAGGCCGGCTCGGAGGTTTCCGGGCTGATGGGCCAGATGCCGTCACGGCTGGGCTATCAGCCCACCATGAGCACCGAACTGGCCGGGCTGGAGGAGCGCATCGCCAATACCGAAAATGGCGCCATCACCTCGATCCAGGCCGTCTATGTGCCGGCGGACGACTTCACCGATCCGGCGGCCGTGCACACGTTCTCGCATCTTTCCGCCTCGATCGTGCTGTCACGGGCGCGCGCCAGCGAAGGCCTGTACCCGGCGATCGACCCGCTGCAGTCCAATTCGAAGATGGCCACGCCGGGCATCGTCGGCGAACGCCACTACCGGCTGGGGCAGCAGATCCGGCGCACCTTCGCACAATACGAGGAGCTGAAGGACATCATCGCCATGCTCGGGCTGGAGCAGCTCTCGCCGGACGACCGCAAGGTGGTCGCCCGCGCGCGCCGCCTGGAGCGATTTCTGACCCAGCCGTTCTTCACCACCGAACAGTTCACCGGGCTCACCGGCCGGCTGGTCAGCCTGGAGGATGCGCTGGACGGTTGCGAACGCATCCTCGCCGACGAGTTCAAGGACTACCCGGAAAGCGCGCTGTACATGATCGGCGCGGTCGACGAGGCGAAACAGAAACTCAAGGCCAGTCAGGCCACCATCCCCCCCGAACCTGCCCAGGAGCCGCCGCATGCCAGCAACACACATGCAGCTTGAGATCCTGCTGCCGTTCAAGGTCTTCGCCAGCAAGACCGGCGTGTCGCGTATCGTGGCGGAAACCGCGAATGGCTCCTTTGGCCTGCTGCCGCACAGGCTCGACTGCGTGGCTGCACTGGTACCGGGCATTCTGGTGTGCGAGGACGACGCCGGCGGCGAGACCTGGGTGGCGATCGACGAGGGTGTGCTGGTCAAGGCCGGCACGCAGGTCCTGGTATCCGTGCGCCGCGCGCTGACCGGCACCGACCCGGCCCGGTTGCGCCAGGCGGTGGAACAGGAGTTCCTGGTGCGCGACGAGCAGGAGCAGAATGTGCGCCAGGTGATGGCCCGACTGGAGGCCGGTTTTCTGCGCCGCTACGCGAGGCTTTCGACATGATCGAGCAGCGCCCCGACAAGCCCCCTTCGCCCGACCAGACCCTGGCCGACAAGGTCGGCAGCAAGGCAGCGCGCAAACTGCGCGCGCGGCGCCGCGGCGCGTCCGGCGTATGGTTCGGGCTGGGCATGATGGGGCTGATCGGCTGGTCGGTCGCGGTACCCACCCTGATCGGCGCCGGTGCCGGCATGTGGCTGGACCGGCACTATCCGGGCAAGCACGCCTGGACGCTGGCCCTGCTTGTCGCCGGCCTGGTGCTCGGCTGCTTCAACGCATGGCGCTGGATCGTCAAGGAGGAGCGCGCCATGCACGACGATGGGGAAAATGACGATGCATGAGCTGATGATCCGGGTTCTCGCCGTGGTCGCAGGCGTCGGGCTGGGCGCGATCTTCTTCGGCGGCCTGTGGTGGACCGTGCGCAAGGGCGTGGCATCCCGGCAACCCGCACTGTGGTTCCTGGGCAGCCTGCTGCTGCGCACGGGTATCGTGCTGGCCGGATTCATGCTGGTCGGTGCCGGCGACTGGCGACGGCTGCTGCTGTGCCTGGCCGGATTCGTTATCGGCCGCATCGCCGTCAGCCGCCTGACCCGAACCGTTGCACCCGCCGCACCGCCAACGGAGTTGACAGATGCACCTTAGTCCCGACCAGATCATCTTCTGGCAGCACGGCTGGCTCAAGCTCGATGGCACCATCGTGTTCACCTGGGCGCTGATGCTGTTGCTGACGCTCGGCTCGCACCTGGTCACGCGCAGGCTGTCCACCGGGCTGCAGCGCTCACGCTGGCAGAACGTGCTGGAAGTCGTCGTGCTCGGCATCCAGCGGCAGATCGCGGATGTCGGGCTGGCCCAGCCTGCTCGCTATATCGGCTTTCTCGGCACGCTGTTCCTGTACATCGCGGCGGCCAATCTGTGCACGGTGATTCCCGGTTACGAACCGCCGACCGGATCCTTGTCCACCACCGCGGCGCTGGCCCTGTGCGTGTTCGTGGCGGTACCGCTGTTCGGCATCCGGGACCAGGGCCTGTCCGGCTATCTGAGGTCCTATCTGGAACCGACCGTGATCATGCTGCCGTTCAACATCATCAGCGAACTGTCGCGCACGCTGGCGCTGGCGGTGCGCCTGTTCGGCAACATGATGAGCGGGGTGATGATCATCGGCATCCTGCTGACCATCACGCCGTTCGTGTTTCCCGTCGTGATGACCGTGCTCGGACTGCTCACCGGCATGGTGCAGGCGTACATCTTCAGCATTCTCGCTGCGGTCTACATCGCTGCCGCCATGCGCACGCGCGACACGACCCCGGCCAGCCCCGATACCCACGCGACCTGACCCGAAGGATTTCACCATGGACAGCATGACCATCATCGCGATCGCCTCGATCATCACCGCCGGCCTGACCATAGCCATCGGAAGTATCGGCCCGGCCCTGGGCGAAGGGCGCGCGGTGGCCACCGCGCTGAGTTCGCTGGCCCAGCAACCCGACAGCGCCGCCACCATCACCCGCACCCTGTTCGTGGGCCTGGCGATGATCGAATCGATCGCGATCTACTGCTTCGTGGTGTCGATGATCCTGCTGTTCGCCAATCCGTTCTGGAACCACGTCATCGCGCTGGCAGCGGGGAAATAGCACCATGCTGATCGACTGGTTCACCGTCGCGGCACAGGTAGTGAACTTCCTCATCCTGGTGTGGCTGATGAAGCGGTTCCTGTACAAGCCCGTGCTCGACGCGATCGACGCGCGCGAGCAGCGGATCGCGCGCGAACTGGTCGACGCCGCCAGCAAGCAGGCCGAGGCCGGCAAGGAGCGCGACGCCTTCCGGCAACGCAACGAGGCATTCGATCAACAACGCGCGGCACAGCTGCAGCAAGTTGTCCGTGAGGCAACAGCCGAACGCCAGCGGCTGCTCGACGAGGCGCGCAAGGCCGCTGATGCCCTGCTCGCCGGCCGGCAGCAAAAGCTGCGCGACGAAGCAGCGACCCTCAACCGAACGATCCAGCAGCAGACCCGTCGGGAAGTGTTCGCGATCGCGCGCAAGACCCTGGCCGAACTGGCCTCGACCAGCATGGAAGCCAGTGCGGCCACGGCGTTCATCAACCGCCTGCAGCAGCTCGACCCGGCCGACCGGGGTCGCCTCGCCGACGCGCTGGCCGGTGCCGGCGAACCCGCTGTGGTGCGCAGCGCCTTCGAACTGCCCGCAGCACAACGCATGGCCATTCAACAGGCTTTGCACGAGCTCTTCGCCAGCGAACGCCCGCTGCACTTCGACACCGCCGACGCACTGATCGGCGGCATCGAGCTGAGCGCGAACGGGCAACGCGTGGCGTGGAGCATCGATGCCTACCTGGGCTCGCTGGAAGCCGAGGTCGACCGGCTGCTGCGTGACAGCAAACCGTCGCCTGCCGGCGACGATCCGACGGCCGGGACTGCGCCGGCATGAACACCCCGCTCGACAGCCTGCACGCCACCTGCGACGAGGCCTTTGCCCGCCTGCGCCAGGCGCGGGAGGCATTCGCTCCATCGCTACTGCTGCAGGAAACCGGCGTGGTCACCCAGGTCGCCACCGGCATCGCCCGCGTGCGCGGCCTCCCCGGCGCCGGCTACGACGAACTGCTGGTGTTTCCCGGCGACCTGTACGGGCTGGCCTTCAACCTGGATGAAGACGAGATCGGCGTGATCCTGCTCGGCGATCAAGCCAGGCTGCGCGCCGGCGAGGATGTGCGCCGAACCGGCCGGGTGATGGATGTCGCGGTCGGCGATGGCCTGCTTGGTCGGGTGATCGACCCGCTGGGCCGAGCCCTCGATGGCCGCGAGGCGGTGCAATGCAGCACCCGACTGCCGATCGAACGACCGGCGCCGTCGATCATGGACCGGGCGGCGGTAAACCTGCCGCTGCAGTCCGGGATCAAGGTGGTCGATGCCTTGATTCCGATTGGACGCGGCCAGCGCGAGCTGATCGTCGGCGACCGTCAGACCGGCAAGACCTCGATCGCCGTCGATACCATCATCAACCAGCGCGGAAAGGGTGTGGTCTGCGTCTATTGCGCGATCGGCCAGCGCGCCTCCGCGGTCGCCCGCGTGATCGCCAACCTGCGCGAACATGACGCGATGGCATACACCGTGGTGGTGGTGGCCGAAGGCAGCGATGCGCCGGGGCTGGTCTACATCACGCCGTATGCGGCCACCAGCATCGCCGAACATTTCATGGAAGGCGGTCGCGATGTGCTGATCGTCTACGACGACCTCACCCAGCATGCCCGCGCTTACCGCGAACTGTCTCTGCTGCTGCGCCGGCCACCCGGTCGCGAGGCCTTCCCGGGCGATATCTTCTACATCCATTCGCGCCTGCTGGAACGCGCCACCCATCTCGGTGACGCACGGGGCGGCGGTTCGCTGACCGCGCTGCCGATCATCGAGACCGAGGCGCAGGACATCTCCGCCTATATCCCGACCAACCTGATCTCGATCACCGATGGCCAGATCTACCTGTCGCCGTCGCTTTTCGCGCTCGGCGTGCTGCCGGCGATCGACGTGGGCAAGTCGGTCTCGCGCGTGGGCAGCAAGGCGCAGCGCGCTTCGTATCGCGCCGTCACCGGCGACCTGAAGCTGGCCTACGCTCAGTTCGAGGAACTGGAGAATTTCGCCCGCTTCGGCACCCGCCTGGACGATCACACCCGGCGCATCATCGATCATGGCGAGCGTATCCGCGCCTGCCTCAAGCAGGCCGAACTCGCACCCGTCAGCGTGCCGGCGCAGATGGCGATCCTGCTGGCACTGTCCCACCATCTGTTCGATGCAGTATCGCTGGAGCGGATGGCCGAGGCCGAGCAGGCCGTGTACGCCACCGCCGCCGATATGCCGGCCGCGCTTTGCGCCCGCTTCGAAAGCAGTGAAAGGCTGGCCGATGCCGATCGCGATCTGATTCTCCAGATGGCCAGACAAGCACTGGCCGGCTTCAGCCCTGCCGACAAGGCCGCTCCAGCCACCGACAGCAACACTCCTGCTGCACCGGCCAGCACCTGATGGGCGACTCGCTCGCCAACCTGCGCCGCAAGATCGGCAGCGCCACCGAGCTGCAGTCCGTCGTGCGCACGATGAAGGCCCTGGCCGCCGCCAGCATTGGCCAGTACGAGCAATCGGTGCTGGCCCTGTCCGACTACTACCGCACGGTGGAACACGGGCTGGGCGTGTGCTTTCGCCAGCCGGCTGCCACGAACGGAATACCGCCGGCATCAGCGCCTGCTGACCGCGGCGTCACCGTCATCGTGGTGTTCGGCTCGGATCAGGGACTGGTTGGCCAGTTCAACGACATCGTGGCAAGGCATGCCCTGCACACGCTGGCCGGACTGCAGGGGGAGACCATGGTCTGGGCCGTTGGCGAGCGGGTCAATGCACGCCTTGCCGACGCCGGCATCACGACCGCCGGCCTGTTCAATCTGCCGGGATCGGTGCAGGCAATCACCCCGCTCGTATGGGAAATACTGGCGTCGACGGAGCGCCCACGGGGAAACCGGCACGTCGGCTCGCTCTACCTCTGCTTCAACGAGCCGATCAGCGGCGCAGGCTGCGCTCCGACAAGCCTGCGCCTGCTGCCACTGGACGACGCCTGGCAGCGCGGGCTGGCCCGGCAGCCATGGCCCGGTCACAACCTGCCCGAAGTGATCGGCGACGCCGGCACCACGTTGCTTGCGCTGATCCGGGAATATCTGTTCGTCTCGATCTTCCGCGCCTGCGCCGAATCCCTCGCCAGCGAAAATGCCAGCCGCCTCGCCGCCATGCAACGCGCCGACAAGAACATCGAGAACTTGCTGCACACCCTCAACGGCCACTTCCGGCGACTGCGCCAGGACAGCATCGACGAGGAACTTTTCGACGTGGTCACCGGTTTCGAGGCACTGAACAAGCCGCTGCCGGCAAACCGGGACGAGCACGAGCCGTGACGCAGAGCAGAAATTCAGCCTGCTCGGGTGCGACCGGGCCATCGCGTGAACCCGCCCGAGCCTGACGATCCGCTCAGCGGCTGTCGAGATTGTGGTAGAGCTCTTCTTCCTGGGCGAAGTGCATGCTGAGAACGGTGTCCAGCCGTTGCAGCACGCGCTGGATTTCGGCTACCGATGCCTCCAGCGCATCGTCGTGCGGGAGATCCCCGGCCATCCGTGTCAGCAACCGGGCCAGCCGGAAAATCTCGCGATGGGTATGGCTCATCGCTGCCAGCGGATCCTCGCCATGCAGGCGCTCGGCCAGTTGCGGGTAAAGCTCGCCCTCGTCCTCCTGCTCATGCGGAATCAACTCGCGATTGAGCAGCTCGACCAGGGCGACCAGTTCGCTGCGCGCTGCCGCCGGCGCACGGCCGCTGAAGCCCTGCGCTGTCATGTGCACGCGTGTCAGCACTGGCAGCAGCCCGGCATGCTCCTCGCGCAGGCGATCGACCTGTTCGGTATCCAGCGACGGCACCGCACGTCGACCAAGCCCCGCGCCCAGGGCACGCAGGGCGTTGAAGATCACGGCCATGTCGATGGCCTCCTGCAGCACGGCGCCAGCCAGCGGCGGAAGCAGGCCAAACGCTGCCAGCAACATGGCCAGCAGCGACAAGCCCATGCCGGCGGACACACCCTGCACCGCGATGCGGCGGGTACGCACGGCAATCTGCACGGCCTCGGCAACGCGGTCGAGCCGATCGACCAGGATCACCACCCCGGCCGCCTCGGACGAGGCCGTGGCGCCATGGGCACCCAGCGCAATACCGACGTCCGCGGCTGCCAGCGCGGGAGCATCGTTGATCCCGTCGCCGATCATCAGGGTCGTGCCGAGGGCTCGCCCCTGCTCGATCTCGGCCAGCTTGTCAGTCGGCGTGAGTTCGGCACGAACCTCGTCCACGCCAGCGGCTAGACCGACCGCCTGGGCCACTTCCCGGCGATCGCCGGTAAGCATCACGATGTGCCCGATCCCGGCCTTGCGCAACAGTCGCAGGGCACGCGGCGATTCCAACCGCATCTGGTCGGCGAACAGCACCGCACCGGCCATCACCCCGTCGACCGCAATGAAGCTCCCGCTGACATCCTCGTAAGCCATGCGCCGCAGCATCACCTCGGTCCAGGTCACGGCGGGCGTGGCGGCTGCCACAAAGTGGTGACCTCCCAACATCACCACGTGGCCATCGACCCTGCCGCTGAGGCCTGCGCCCGGCGTCTCGTTCACCTCGGTCGGCGCGTCCAGCGCCAGCCCCTGCGCACGCGCCTCCTGCACCACGGCCTGCGCGACCACGTGCGGCGAGGCCTGCGCCAGCGAACCTGCCAGTCGCAGCAATTGCGGTGGAGACTGCGCGCCGGCACTCTCCACTGCCAGCACGCTGATTCGGCCACCCGTCAGCGTGCCGGTCTTGTCGAAAAACAGTATCCGGGCCCGTGCCAGGGCCTCCAGCGTGGCGCCATTCTTGACCAGGATGCCGCGGTGCGCGCAACGCGAGACACCGGCCACGATCGCCACCGGTACAGCCAGTATCAGCGGACATGGCGTGGCCACCACCAGCACCGCGAGCGCGCGAACCGGATCGCCACTGAGCAGCCACGCCGCACCGGCCACCAGCAGGGTCAGTGGAATCAGCGCGAGCGCATAGCGATCGGCCAGTCGCGTGAAAGGTGCCCGCGATTGACGCGCCGCCTCGACCATCCGCACGATGCCGGCGTAGGTACTCTGTGCCGCTGGCTGACTCGCCGTCATGTCGAATGGCGCGCCGGCGTTGACCACGCCGCTGCGCACCAGCTCGCCCGGCTGACGGCGCAGCGGAAGCGACTCCCCGGTGAGCGCGGATTCGTCCAGTGTCGCCGTGCCGTCCAGCAGGACGCCATCGACCGGCACCACCTCGCCCATGCGCAACAGCAGGCGATCGCCCGGCACCACGCTCTCCACCGGCACCTGCTCCAGTTCCCCTTCGCGATAGCGCCAGGCGGATCGTGGCGCACGATCCAGCAGCAGCCGCAGCTCCCGCTCGGCCCGCTGCGTGGTGTACTCCTCCAGTGCCCTCCCACCGACGAGCATCAAGGCGATCACGGCCGCGACCAGGGCTTGCGCAAGAAGCAGGGCGCCGCCGATCGCCAGCAGAGCGATCAGATCCACGCCAAGCTCGCGGCGACGCAAGCGGATGATGATCTCGACCAGCAGCAGCACCGCCAGCAGCAGTGCGCTCGCACTCCACACGATGCCGGCAGCCGCACCGTAGTGGAACACGCGCAGTCCGCCCCCCACCAGCAGCGCTGCCGCCGTGACTGCAAGCAGTCCCCGATTCAGCCAGCGCTGCAGACCGTTCAATGACAAACCAGCACAGGCACGTCGCAGTTGACGAGGACCTTGTGCGTCTCGCTGCCCAGCAACAGGCGATCGATGCCACGCCAGCCGTGCGAGGCCATCACGATCAGGTCGCACTTCTGCCGGGTGGCAGCGGCCACGATCGCGGCATACGGGCGATTGTCGACCTCCTGACCCGTATCACAGGGAACGCCGGCTGCGCTGGCGCGCTGTGCTACCTCCTTCAGGTAACCCTCCGCGCGCGTGGCCGCCTCCTGCACATAGAACTCCTGGTTGGCCTGGACGATGTCGACCATGTAGCTCAGCGCCGGAAACGGTGCCACGACGTGAAAGGCATAGACCCGCGCACCGAGCTTCGCAGCGAGCTCGAGACCGGTATCAACGGCACGCAGGGAAAGGTCGGAACCGTCGACCGGCAACAAGATGTGTTTGAACATGACAGCACTCCTTGGAAGGAATCAGCGGCAGCTGTAGCCGCCATCGATGACCAGCTCGCTGCCGGTCAGGAATTTTGCTTCATCGGAAGCCAGGTACACCACGCCCCAGGCAATATCGTCTGCCTCACCCATGTGACCGAGCGGATGCAACGCGCCGATCTCGCGGCGCTGCTGCTGCGGATCGCCACCAAGCGAGGCGATGTGCTGCTCCACCATTGGCGTCCAGATGAAGCCGGGGTGAATCGAGTTCACCCGGATTCGATCCGCCGCATACAGCAGTGCGTCGGTCTTGCTCATCAGCCGCACCGCACCCTTCGATGCATGATACGGCGGCACGTCGGGCGCACCGACCAGACCGTAGATCGACGACAGATTGATGATGCTGCCGCCCCCGGCCGCGCGCAGCGGCGCAATCGCATGCTTGGTGCAGAAGAACACACCCTTCACGTTGACCGCCTGCACACGATCCCATTCGGCCTCGGTCAATTCGTGGGTCGGCTTGTTTGCACCGGCGATACCTGCATTGTTGACCAGCACGTCCAGTCGTCCGAATGCTGCCACGGCGCCGGCAATCGCGGCGGCCACTTCGGTCTCCACCGCCACATCGGCATGAAAGTAATGCGCCCTCCCGCCGAGCTGACCGGCCAGCTGCCTGCCAATCTCGTCATGCAGATCCACTATTGCCACCCGCGCACCGGCTTCGACCAGCCGAGCTGCGCAGGCAGCGCCGATCCCCACGGCACCGCCGGTTACCAGTGCCACCTTGCCATCGAGCCTGCCCATCGGAATGCCCTCTGCGAGATCAATTGCTTGCAGGATGCACCTGGCCAGGCAGTATGGCTTTGACCAGGGTCAAGTGGACACCGCACCGACCTCCCGATCCGCGTCGACACCCCGCGGCAGCGATGCGTCGACGGCCCGGTTTGATCCTCGTCAATGGATGCGCAATGCTTCTGACTCACCATGCAGTCACCGAACCTGGGCGGAGCGTGGGCATGCTTGATCTCATCGTGAATGTGGGGACAGCCGAGGCCCATGCGTCCGTACCGCGTGGCACGCTGGCGCTGGCGCACAGGTTGCAGGCATTCCTTACCGGGTTGCAGCTGGTACGCGACGACGTCTCGCTGCTCGACGCTTCCGAAGCGATCGACAATCCGGCTGCACTGGAAGCGCGCGCGCATGCACGCCGCGACTGGTGGCTTGAACTGTGCCACGAGGCGGGCGTCGCCGGCGATTGGGAGGTGCGCCATGGCGTGCATATCGATGCCCTGGCCAAACGCTCGCGACTGGCTGATTTCGTGATCGGCGAATTGTGCGTCAGCAACTCCGATGCGCGAGCCGGATTTGATGAGATCAGCCGCGCCTTGTTTGCAACGTCCTCGCCAATGTTGCTGGTGCCCGATGTGTGGCGGGGTGAGTTGCGCGCGGAATGCGTGGTGATCGGGTGGAATGGATCGGGTACTGCCGCACACACGATCAAGGCAGCCCTGCCACTGCTGCAACAGGCCCGGGAGGTGCGTGTCCTGGACGGCGAACGTCCCGGACTGCCTGGCATCAGCATGCCACCGCTGCCGTTGCGCCAATGGTTGCGGCGGCATCAGGTCACGGCACAATGGGAAGCATTCGAAGGCGAACCGGATGCCGGCCGGAAGCTGCAGGAAAGAGCACAGGCCCTCGATGCCGACCTGCTGGTTGTCGGCGCATGGGGACGCTCGCGACTGAGCGAACTCGTCCTGGGCGGCGCGACGCGCTGGTTGCTGGAAAACGCGGCGCTGCCGCTGTTCCTGGCCCGCTGATCATGACGGTTCCGGCCAAAATGCAACCACCGGCAACAAGACAACGGTTGTCGCCGGCACAGCGGCCGGGTTCGCGCCGGGCGATCGACTGCGCCGGCCGTCTTGCAGCCATTTTCCTGCTGTTGATCCTGGGCGCGCTGTTGCCGGCAGCTGGCACGCTGGCCAGCCAGGGCACGCCGGCCAGCCCCGTCAAGCGCGGGTACCCGACCTACTTCTGGCATCCGGAAATTGCGCCGAGCGGCCCGCTTGTGATGGTGGTCAGCCTGGACGAGCAGTACCTCTACGTCTACCGCAATGGAGTGGCGATCGGCGCCAGCCCGATCAGCTCCGGGCGACCGGGCTACGAGACACCCACCGGCATCTACACCATCCTGCAGAAGGAACGCGAGCACCGCTCCAACCTCTATGACGACGCACCGATGCCGTTCATGCAGCGCCTGACCTGGGACGGCATTGCGATGCATGCCGGCAAACTTCCCGGGCATCCGGCATCGCACGGCTGCATCCGCTTGCCGCAGTCGTTTGCCGAGAAGCTGTTTGCCACCAGTCAGCGCGGTGCCGTGGTGGTGATTGCCGGGGCGCGCGTCACGCCGGCGGCCATCGTCCACCCCGCAGCGGTGGCACCGATTGACTTGACCGGCCAGCCGATGGCGGTGCCGGAATCGGCTGACGAGACGCTTCCCGCGCCGGAAGCCGGCGGCGCCCCGCTGAACATTGTCATCAGTACCCATGACCACGCCGTGTATGTGCTGCGCGACGGTCAGCTGGTAGCCCGTTCCGAGCTGGGCCTGGCCGAAGGTGCAGCATTTCACGGCACCGTGCTGTATGTGATGCGCAGCCAGAGTGCCACCACGGAGCAAAAGCCGCGCAGCGGGCAAACCGGGCACCTGTGGTCGGCCTATCGCATCATGGGTACCGACCCCGCACCCGAGCCGGCGCAGATGGCCAGGCAACTGAACGTTCCTGTCGCCTTTGGCCAGCGCCTGCGGGCCGCACTCGGCCCAGGCGCCACGGTGCTGGTGACCGACCTGCCCGGCTATGGCAGCAACGGGCATGTCGCATATGGCACCCTGCTCGAATCCGATCTGCAACCAGCGACCAGGCGCTAGCGCCGTATCGGGCTTCGCTGGCAGGACGAAGGCACTCGTCGACGTGCCCGGCAGCCGCAAATCCAGCCTGGGGATCTTCGCCGCCGAAAGTACTTGTTGCGGTCGCAACGGCGGCTTGCTGTGGCTGAAGCACGGCGCTGGCGCATTCAACGACCACGCCGAAAGCCTTGACATCGTGATTCACGCGACCGCCCATGGGAATCCGGCACTCGCCCACACCGAGGGACTGACGAGGCAATCGCCCGGAACCACGGCTGGAACGGAATCCTTGCCACTTGATTGAGATCAAGCGTCGTCCAGATCGCGAGGCGTATAAATCTTCCATGCAGGGGGCTTCATCCGGCCTGTCCGTCGATGCGGTTCTTGCCTGATCATCCAACTACCGGGAAGAAAAACATGTCCGCCGACAAATCTTCGCAGAGTGACCATGGCGTTTCCGCCGAAGCGCCATTCGGTGCGCTGGAAGGAACTCACTGGATCGAATCCCTCAACGATGGCGCCAGGGTGCTGGTGCGCCCCCTGCGTCCGGACGACCGCCAGCGCGAGGAGACCTTCATCAATCGACTCTCGCCCGAATCACGCCGTCACCGCTTCCTGGATACGTTCAAGCAGGCAAGCCCGGCGCTGATCGACCAGTTGATGGATGTCGACAACTTCAACCACATGGCTTTCATCGCCCTGGCGCACGACAACGGCGAACTGCGTGAGGTCGGCGTCAGCCGCTACAGCGCGACCGGACACGACCACCAGTGCGAGTGTGCCGTCGTGGTCGCCGACGACTGGCGCCAGCGCGGACTCGCCGAACTGCTGATGCAGCACCTGATCGAGCAGGCTCGCAAGAACGGCTTCCGGCAGATGATTTCGCTCGATGCCGCCGAAGACCAGCCGATGCATGAGCTGCTCAGAGCCCTGGGCTTTCACAGCCAGCGCGACCCGCAGGACGGGAATCAGGTGATTCACTCACGCGACCTGTAACCGTGCCCAGTCGACGCGAACCGGAGGCCCCGCCCTTGATCCCTGGCAAGCGTGCTGCCGAACCGGTTGATGGTGATCTCGATGCATCGCGGATGCGCAACGCACCCGGCGACGTGCTGGCGATAGCCACCTCGAGTGACCCGTGGAGTCCCGCCGTGACCGCTGCCATTTCGCTGGCAGCGCGCTGGGGCAGCAAGCTCACCAGTTGCTATATCGGGCCGTCGCCGCGGCGGTCAGCCAATGCCGACATGGAACCCAGCGCACTGGGCATGCTGCTGCAACCGCGTGGCAAGGATGACGGCGAACGCGATGCCTTTGTCGCCCATGCACATCGACTGGGTGTCGCCGAAGCCGACTGGGTAGTCACCCATGCCGGTCTGGCGCCGACCCTGCGAGCGCTGGGCGCCTGGCATGACCTTGCCGTGCTGGAGCGCGACGTGGTCGAGGGCGCGCACCTGTTCGACATTCTCGGCGAAGCGATGTCGAACAGCCGCCTGCCCTGCCTGCTGCTTCCGCCAGACTGGAGCGCCGAGCT
>JAJXYE010000379.1 GCA_021780735.1 Pseudomonadota bacterium
CTCGTCACGCCAGCCGTGAATCAGTACCGTCGGCAGGTCGGCGCGCAGGTCGAAAGCGCGCGCATAACCCGGAATCTCGCTCGGCGTGGCCAGCAGCAGCAGGCCGGACACGGGCACATCGAGCGACACCAGCCCGGAGACGAAGGCGCCCATGCTGGAACCGACCAGCAGCGGTGGCACATCCAGCGCTTCGATGGTGGCGCGCAGGCGGGCGATCCGCGGGGCGACGCAGGCGGCGTGGCCTCGCGCATCGTCGCTGCGGTAGTCCGGCCGTTGCGTGTGCCAGCCCAGCGACTCGGCCAGCGCCGCCATGGCGCTGACCTTGGTGGCGTCCGGGCTGGAGTCCAAGCCATGCGAAAGAATGATCTGGCCGCGCATGGCGGTCTCCAAAACGGGATGAATCGGGCGCACATGGTAACAGGCGACGTTTCCGCCACCGCGGGCCGCATGCGAGACTGCCGCCATGCCCGTGACCATTCTTGACCAGCCCCTGCCCTATGTCAGCCTGCTGCCCGAGCGCCGCGCCGACGCCGTCGAGCTGGTGGTGATCCACTGCACCGAGCTGTCCGACATGGCGATGGCGCGCGAATACGGCGAACGCATTCTGCACGCCAGCGGTACCGGCAACAGTGGCCATTACTACATTGACCGTGACGGCACGATCCATCGCTACGTGCCGGGAACCCGGGTGGCGAACCATGTGCGCGGCCACAACACCGACTCGATCGGGATCGAGCTGGTCAACCTTGGCCGCTATCCGCACTGGTGGGATTCGCGGCACCAGCAGATGACCGAACCGTACAGCGCCGCCCAGATCGCCGCGCTGCGGGCGTTGCTGGCGCAATTGCGCGAGCAATTTCCGAACCTGCGGCAGATCGCCGGGCATGAGGATCTGGATACGGCGATGATGCCGGCCAGCGACGAGCCGACCCTGGAAATTCACCGCAAGCTCGACCCTGGCCCGCTGTTCCCGTGGCGCGAGGTGTTGCGCGGCAGCGGCCTGCAGCGGATCAGTGACAGCCGCCCGTAGCGGCGGCTGCGGCGGCGCTGTTGCGGTTGCGGGCCTGAAAATCGTGTTCCGGGCGAGCACCGCTATAATCGCGGCTTTCCTGTCCCCCGCGAGCTCCTTCCATGCCTCCCAATCACGCCACCGAGCTGGTCGATCTGCTGCGTCTGGAACGCCTCGAGGACAACCTGTTCCGTGGCCAGAGTCGCGACATCGGCACCCAGTTCGTGTTTGGTGGCCAGGTGCTGGGCCAGGCCCTGGCCGCCGCCCAGGAGACGGTCGACGCCCGGCGCGAGGCGCATTCGCTGCACGCGTATTTCCTGCGCGCGGGCGACATCAACGCGCCGATTGTCTACAGCGTCGAACGCACCCGTGACGGCGGCACCTTCTCCTCGCGCCGGGTGGTGGCGATCCAGCACGGTCAGCCGATCCTGAATGGCTCGGTCTCGTTCCAGATTCCCGAACAGAGTTTCGAGCACCAGTCCTCGATGCCCGAGGTTCCCGCGCCGGAAGACATCGAGCCGATGCAGCCGCTGCCGCCGGATCAGCTGGCCAAGCTGCCGGTCAAGCTGCAACGCTGGCTGGGCGCGCTGGAATCGCCGATCGAATTCCGGCACGTATGGCCGCAGAACAAGCTCAAGCCGGTCAAGCGGCCGCCGATCCAGCACGTCTGGTTCCGCCTCACCGGGCCGGTGGACGATTCCCCCGCGCTGCATCGCGCCCTGCTGGCCTATGCGTCGGACTTCAACCTGATCGGCACGGCCACCCTTCCGCACGGCATTTCCTACTACACGCACAATGTGCAGATGGCCAGCCTCGACCATGCCTTGTGGTTCCATCGCCCGTTCCGCGTCGACGAATGGCTGCTGTACTCCTTCGACAGCCCCACCGCGCAGGGCAGCCGCGGGCTGGCGCGTGGACAGATCTTCAGCCGCGATGGGCGGCTGGTCGCCTCCACCGCACAGGAAGGCCTGATCCGCGTGCGTGGCGATTGAAATCCCGTTCAAGGCCGATCGCGTAAACTGCGTGCATGCGCCAGATCTATACCTCACCCCGCCAGGAAAACATCGATACCGTGGTGGCCTTGATGGCCGAACACGGCATCCAGGCATCCGTGGCCAATCGCTCCAACTACAATCGCCACACCTGGCAACGTTTCAGCTACCTGCAACGCCAGGAGGACCGCAGCAGCTGGGCCCAGGTATGGATCACCCATGCCGACGACCACAGCCGCGCCCGCGCCCTGCTGCGCGAGATCGGCATCGAGCCGGTCATCCAGCATGGCGAGGAACTGGCCGCCGCACGCAACCCCTCGCCGATCGACCGGCGCGTGCGAACCGCCGCGCGGGTGCGGCGTATCCTGCTGCTGGCCGTACTGGTGGTCTTCTCCGTGCAGATGTTGCGCTACCTGCACGTGTTCTAGGAGCGTGGGCGCCGCACGATGGAATGAACCCGCGCCGGGGCATAGAATCGGGTCATGCGCCGCGCCGACCAAGTCCGCCTGTTCCAGACCCTGCCGCATGCCTGCGGCTATTACGCCGAGCGCACCGCGCAGAATCTGGTGCTCGATCCGGCGGCGCCGAATCTCGACCAGTTGTACGGCCCGGCGCTGGAGCGAGGCTTCCGCCGTGCCGGCGGGCACCTGTATTTTCCGCATTGCCCACAGTGTCGCGCCTGCACGCCGTGCCGCATCGATGTGGCAAATTTCCAGCCGGACCGAGCACAGAAGCGCTGCCTGAAGCGCAATGCCGACATCGAGGTCAGTGAACGCATCCCCGGCTACAACCGTGAACGCCATGCGCTGTACGAACGCTACCTGCAGAGCCGGCACGCCGGTGGCGGCATGGATGATGCGGAGGCCAGCGACTTCCGCCGCTTCCTCACGGCGCCATGGAGCCCGACCATCTTCATCGAGATGCGCCAGGGCGAACGGCTGCTCGCGGTCGCCGTCACCGATGTCTGCGACAACGCCATTTCAGCCGTCTATACGTTCTACGACCCCGACGAGACGGCGCGCAGCCTGGGCACGTTCGCGATCCTGCAGCAGATCGATCTCGCCCGCCGCCACGGCATACCGTGGCTGTATCTGGGGTTCTGGATCGACGGCCACCCGAAGATGGATTACAAGCGGCGCTTCAGACCGTTGCAGATCCGCACCGCGCAGGGCTGGGAAGTGATGGCGTAGTCGAGCGCTTCCGCTCAGCCGGCATCGGCACTGCCGACAGCCCGATCCTTTGCCACCGCCGGATAGGGAAACAGTTTCTCCAGCGGTATCGACACACCGTCGTCACCGACCACTCGGCAATGACTGCGATCGAGCTGGCGCGGGTCGTCGACGCCGCAGCTGTGCGCAATGATGCCAACCTCGTGCATCACGTTGGTCGCGTAGTGGTAGACCTTCTGGCTCTTGTCCGTGACCACCAGGCCGCGCTGCAGCTTCGGATTCTGCGTGGTGATGCCGGTGGGACAGGTATTGCGGTTGCACTGCAGGGACTGGATGCAACCCAGCGCCAGCATGAAGCCGCGCGCCGAATTGACGAAGTCGGCACCGACCGAAAGCACGCGCGCCACATCGTAGGCGGTGATGCATTTGCCCGAACAGATCACCTTGATGCGCTGGCGCAGGCCACGCCGGATCAGCGTATCGACCAGTTCCGGCAGCGCCTCGTGCAAGGGCAGACCCACGCCTTCCATCAGCGTCTGCGGTGCGGCACCGGTGCCGCCCTCGGCGCCGTCGACGATGATGAAGTCGGGTGCACTTTCGATGCCGCGGCGCTCGACTTCGTCGCATAGCTGGTCGATCCAGTCCATGCCGCCGAACACCGCCTTGAACCCGGTGGGCTTGCCGGTGAGATCGCGAATATGCGCAATCGCATCCATCAGCTGCGCCACATTGGCGATGTCCAGATGGCGATTCGGGCTCTGTGAATCCTGGCCCACCGGAATGCCGCGGATGGCCGCGATCTCGGCGGTGACCTTGGCAGCGGGCAACAGGCCACCCATGCCCGGCTTGGCGCCCTGACCGAGCTTGATGCTGACCATCTTCACCTGCTTGTGGGCGCAGATCGCCAGCAGCTTGTCGTCATCCAGCTTGCCGTCCGGCGTGCGCACGCCGTATTTCGCCGTGCCGATCTCGAACACGATGTCGCAGCCGCCTTCGAGGTGGTACGGCGCCAAGCCGCCCTCGCCGGTATCCATCCAGATACCCGCCTTGGCCGCGCCGATCGACAGCGCGCGCACCGCCGGCGCCGACAAGGCGCCGAAGCTCATCGCCGAGATGTTGAAGAACGCGGCGTGATCGTACGGCTCACGCGCGTACGGGCCGATGCGCACCGGTTTCGGCTGCACGTGATGGTCGCCCAGCGCGGGGAACGGCGCATTGACGAAGAACGGCACGCCCTCCTTGCGCAGGTCGCGGGTGGAACCGAAGGCGTTGGTGTTTTCCGCGTTTTTCGCCGCGCGATAGACCCACACGCGCTGGGCCCGGTTGAACGGCAGTTCCTCGCGGTCGCTGGAATACAGGTACTGACGGAAGAATTCGCCCAGGTGCAGGAACCAGTAGCGGAAATGGCCGATCACCGGAAAGTTGCGCAATACCGCGTTGCCGGTCTGGTTGCGGTCGATGAACCAGGTTGCCAGCACGACCACCAGGCCAACGGCCAGCAGCAACAAGGTCAGCACCACGCAGCCTTCCACCAGCACTACCAGCCAATGCGCAAATTCCGTCGATTGCATGTCGATGTCCCTCGCTGATCAATGTCGTTCGCCGACACCGCGCCGGCGATCTTCCGCTCGTCGCCGGGCTCGGCTCGAGCCTGGCGTGTCGATGTTTGATGGATGGCCACCTCAGAGCTCGATGCGCAATTGCTCCTTCGCGCGCTTTGCCTTGGCGATTGCCTCCTCCAGCGTATCAGCACGCGCCAGCGTCACCGCCATGCGCCGACGACCGCTCACGGCCGGCTTGCCGAACAGGCGCAGCTGCGTATCCGGCTCGCGCAACGCCTCGGCTACCCCGTGATAGACCGGCGCGGCGCCATGCCCCTCGACCAGCACCGCGCACGAGGCCGACGGCCCGTACTGATGGATCTGCGGAATCGGCAGACCGAGGATCGCCCGCGCATGCAGGGCAAACTCCGACAGATCCTGCGAAATGAGCGTGACCAGTCCGGTATCGTGCGGACGCGGACTGACCTCGGAGAATATCGCCTGGTCGCCGCGCACGAAGAACTCCACGCCGAACACGCCATGACCGCCGAGCGCCGCGGTCACCGCGGCGGCCTGGCGCTGGGCATCGGCCAGCGCCTCTTCGCTCATCGGCTGTGGCTGCCACGATTCGCGATAGTCGCCGTCCTCCTGGCGATGGCCGATCGGCGCGCAGAAGCTGACACCGCCGGCATGGCGCACGGTCAACAGGGTGATCTCGTAGTCGAACGCGACAAAGCCCTCGACGATCACGCGGCCCTTGCCCGCGCGCCCGCCGGACTGTGCGTAATCCCACGCCTGCTGCAGCTCGTCGGCGCTGCGCACCACGCTCTGGCCCTTGCCGGAAGAACTCATCACCGGCTTGATCACGAACGGGTAGCCGATCGCCGCCACCGCCTCGCGATACTGCACTTCGTCATCGCAGAAGCGGTAAGGCGATGTCGGCAAGTGCAGCTCCTCGGCGGCAAGCCGGCGGATGCCTTCGCGATCCATCGTCAGCCAGGCCGCGCGTGCGGTGGGGATCACCCGCTGCCCCGCCTTCTCCAGTTCGATCAGGGTCGCGGTGTGGATCGCCTCGATCTCCGGCACCACCAGGTCCGGCTGCTCCTTTTCGATCAGCGCGCGCAAGGCCGCGCCATCGAGCATGTCGATGACATGGCTGCGGTGGGCCACCTGCATCGCCGGTGCGTGGGCGTAGCGATCCACCGCGATCACCTCGACCGCGTAGCGCTGCAGCTCGATCGCCACCTCCTTGCCCAACTCGCCGGCGCCCAGCAGCAGCACGCGCAGGGCGCGATCGGAACACGGGGTACCAAACGGTTTCATCGGCGGGCTCCAGGGGCAATCGCGCATTGTAAATGCCTGAAGCCGGCGGGGCATGCGGCGCACAGGGGATGCGACGGCATCGAAACTCCTTGCATGTTGATATCTCTTTGATATCTACTATCCATACTCCACGAGGATCAATCCATGAACGAAGACCAGGGCTTTTCGCTAGCCGGCATCCCGTTTGTCGGCTTCTGCATCGTGCTTTTTGCGGTCGCCACCTTCACCGTGCTGGTGTCCGCACCGGAACAGCAGATCATCGGCGTGATCGCCGGCATCGCGCTGGAGGTCATCACGGCCTTCATGCTGAAGGGCTTCTTCCAGGTCGCACCCAACGAAGGTCAGGTGCTGCAGTTGTTCGGCAAGTACGCCGGCACCGTGCGCCTGGAGGGGCTGCGCTGGACCAATCCGTTCTACAGCAAGCAGCGCATCTCGCTGCGCGTGCGCAATTTCGAGAGCGGCAAGCTGAAGGTCAACGACAACGACGGCAACCCGATCGAGATCGCCGCCGTCGTGGTGTGGCAGGTGCTGGATACGGCCGAGGCGGTGTTCTGCGTCGACGACTACGAGAACTACGTGCACATCCAGACCGAATCGGCTTTGCGGCAGATGGCGCAGAGCTACCCCTACGACGCCCATGATGACGGCAAGCCCTCATTGCGCAGCCATGGCGACGTGATCAATTCGCACCTGCGCGACGAGATCCAGACGCGCCTGGGCAAGGCCGGCGTGGGCGTCATCGAGGCGCGCATCAGCCATCTTGCGTATGCCCAGGAGATCGCCCAGGCGATGCTGCAGCGGCAACAGGCCGGCGCGATCATCGCCGCTCGCACCCGGATCGTCGAAGGTGCGGTGAGCATGGTCGAGATGGCGCTGGACCAGCTCGGCAAGCGCGGCGTGGTGCAACTGGACGAGGAGCGCAAGGCGGCGATGGTGAGCAACCTGCTGGTGGTGCTGTGCGGCGAGCGCGGCACCCAGGCGGTGGTGAACACCGGCTCGTTGTACTGACCCGTCACGATGGCCGGCGAAAAAAAAGCCTATCCGCTGCGCATCAGCGCCGCCGTTCTGGAAGCGATGCAACGCTGGTCGGATGACGAATTGCGCAGCGTCAACGCGCAGATCGAATACGTGCTGCGCGAGGCGCTGCGCAAGTCCGGCAGGCTGAAGCGCGAAAAGGCTCCACCCACGGCCGATGACGAGAACCACTGATTCGATTCCGGGAGCCGATCCGATGACGACCAACTGGGAATACAAGGTACTGACGCTGAAGCACGGCGGCGGCGGACTCAAGCTCAGCCTGACGCCGAGCGACGAAGAAGCCATCGCCGCACTCAATCGCGAGGGCTCCATGGGCTGGGAGCTGGTCAACGCCGTGTGCGTCGGGCCGGCACAACCGACCGTGCTGTATTTCAAGCGCCCGCGCTGAAACATCCACCCGAGGAGAAATCATGATGCTGAAATCTGCCTGTGTCATCGGCGTTGTCCTTGGCCTCGGTGCCGGCCTGGCGCATGCCGCCGACACGCGTTGCCAGAACACCTCCCGCAGGATGCTCGATCATCTCGATCGGGGTGACTACAGCGGCGCCACCGCGGACTTCGATGCGCGCATGAAGGCGGCGCTCGGCGCCGACCAGCTGGCCCGGATCTGGCCTGCCATCGCACAGAAGCTTGGCGCGCGCGGTGCACGCGAACCGGCCCATGGCGAGCGGGCGAACGGGTATGCCCTGGTGGTGACGCCGCTGCATTACGGCAAGAGCCTGGTCGACGCCCAGGTGGCCTGCGACGCCGACGGCAAGGTGGCAGGTTTCTACATCAAGCCGCATTCCTGAGGCACGCCCGACGGCGTGCCGGCGCGGGGCAGCGCAGTCCAGCGCAAGGCGTGCGCCGAAGCGCAGCGCCGGCGCACGCCGACCCGGCCGCCTCAGCGACGGTCGACTGCCGCCACCTGCAATGGCGGCAGACGGAGTTCATTCGCCTCGCCGTCCGTGCCGACCACGAACAGACGGCCGTCACGCTCGATCAGCGCATGGCTGTCCTGCAGGCCCTGCGCGATCGGCAGGCGCTGCAACGGCCGCCCGTCAACGGCGTCGTAGACCACCACCTCGTCGGCCTTGCCGTTGGCGACCACCAGCCAGTCGTGCCCGCCCTTGCGCCAATGCACCAGTGCGTTGCCGGCAGGTTTGCCGCCGCCGCTGATCGGCAGCGGCGCGGCCATGCCGAAGCCGCCCGAGACAATCGCGACCAGACCCAGCATCGGCAGCCAGGCAGGCAGGCGCATTGCGGTACCGATCTTCATGCCCGCATCGTGCCCGCGTTGCATGACGGGTGCATGACGCCGATGTTCCGGTCGGCTGTCGCGGCATCAATCCGCCGCGACGCGCAAGGACAGACCGAGCGCGAACCATCCCGTCACGAAGGCCAGCCCGCCAAACGGCGTGATGATGCCGCACCAGCGCGGCGCGCCCAGTGCCAGCGCATACAGGCTGCCGCTGAACAGCACGATGCCCACGGCAAAGGCCGCGATCGCCACCCGGCGGCTGCGACCTTGGCCCAGACCAACGGCCAGCGCCAGCGCCAGCGCATGCCAGACGTGATAATTCACCGCGGTGTGCCACAACCCGGTGCTGCGCGCATCCAGCACGGTGCGCAGGGCATGTGCGCCGAAGGCACCGAGCAGCACCGCGCTGGCGCCGGCCACGCCGACCAGCAAGGCGCAACGAGTGCGGACAGGTTGTCGCAGCATGAGCCATTTCCTCCGTCTGCGAACCTCGCGCCGCAGGCACTGTCGTATGCTTGATGGGATCGCAACCACGGATTCTCGCATGAAGCCATGCCGCTATCGTCTGCTCGCCCTGCTTGCCGTCGGCCTGCTGCTCGCAGCCTGCCAGTCGCACCCGCCCCTGCCGTTCCGCCTGACCAACGTCAGTGGCCACATGCCACCGCTGGCATTCAGCCTGACCAACGACCAGGGCAAGCCGGTCACCGCGGCGGACTACCGGGGCAAGGTGGTGCTGCTGTATTTCGGCTATACGCACTGCCCCGACGTGTGCCCGCTGACGATGGCGCACCTGCATGTGGTGATGGATCGGCTGGGCGCGCTGGCCAGCGGCGCGCAGATCCTGTTCGTCACGGTCGACCCGGGTCGCGATACGCCAGCGGTTCTGCACAGTTACGTCCACGCATTCGACTCGCACGCGGTCGGCCTGACCGGAAGTGCCGGCGCGATCGAGACCCTGGTCAAGCGCTACCGTTCGGCGTTCACCCGTGAACCGGCGAGCAAGGACGGCAGCTACGAAGTGAGCCACAGTTCGGCGATCTACCTGTTCGACCGCGAAGGAAATCCGCGCGTGCTGTACACGCCTGCCGATTCGCAGGACGACCTGGTGCACGACCTGCACCTCTTGCTCAGCTCCGGAAGCCCGTCATGAAGCCATATCTCGCCTGCGCCCTGCTCGCCTGCCTGTTGCCCGCCGCGGGCGTCCACGCCGCCGCTGCCGATCATGTGCGTGCCAGCCACGGCTGGCTTCGCGTACTGCCCGGCAGCCTTCCCGCTGCCGGTTACGTCATTCTGCACAACGAAGGCGACCAGCCGGCGGAGCTGACCGGTGCCAGCACTGTCGCCTATGCCCGGGTGATGCTGCATCAGAGTTCGATGCAGGGCGGCATGAGCCGCATGAGCATGATCGATGCACTGCCCGTGCCGGCGCATGGCAAGGCCGTGCTGGCACCGGGCGGCTACCACCTGATGCTGATGCAGCCGGCCACCACGGTGACGCCTGGCCAGCATGTTCGCGTGCTGCTGAAGTTCAGCGACGGCAGCAGCCTGCCGACCGAGTTCATCGCCCGCCCGGCCAACGCGCTGGATGACGGCGACACCCATGCCAGGCCGACGACGCACGCCGGCGGCTGAGCCGGCAAGCGCCACGCGCCAGGTCCCACAAGGGCGGTTCAGTCCCGCACCACTCCCTGGCCACTCATCGCCAGGGGCGCCCGCATCCGCGGTTGCTGCCGTGGCAGGCGTCCATTGCGCGACAGGCGCAGCCATTGGCGCAGGGCCATCAGCCCGCCCAGCGATTCGATCATCGCCGCCGGTACCCAGGTGATCAGGCCACCGACCATCTGCCCGGTCAGCACGTTGAAGCTGAACGCCCGCCCGCATATCTCGAAGATCGGGTACAGATCGGTGCGCGAGAAGGTGACGATGGCACCGGCAAGGATCTGCGGCGTCATGGTGATCGCCGGTGACAACACGCGCATGCCGACCACCATCCGGCCCGGCGGATGCGGCCGGTGATCCAGCACCAGGGACCAGTAGGCGAAGCCGCTGATCAGCATCGTCCAGTTCATGAAGCGATAGACCCGCCAGTCCAGCATGGCCATGGTCTGCAGACTGGGGATCAGCCACATCAGCACGAACATGATGAACAGCAGGCTTGCCACGGCCGGCTGCATCAGCACGCCCATGACCATCCGCCACGGCCATGATCGCTGCAACGGACGCAACAGGTGCACCCGCCAGGACAGCGGCAGGCCGGCGCGCAGCACGCTGGCCGGATAGGCAGTGACGATCAGCAACGGTGCCAGATGGTGCAGCAGCAACTGCTGCAGCCGATGCATGAAAAACTCATGCTCGGCGTAGTAATCCAGGTAGGTATGCAGCGACAGGTAGATGATTGCCATGCCGCTCCAGAACGCCAGTTGCCGCCCCGGAGGAACCCGCAGCCGCCGGCTGCCGCGCAGATACAGCACGCAGGCCAGCACGAACGTGACGAGGAAAACCCACGAAAACTCCCACGGCACGATCCATTTCAACAGCGTTGCAATCACGATCCGGGCACCAGCGCCTGCGTCTTCGCCAGCGAAGTGCGGCGATCATTCCCCAGCATAATGCGGCACACCGGTGGAGTCAGCCTGAACCGCCGCGCCCGCTTGCGACAGATTGCCGCTCATCGCCGCCGCCGGCCGTAGCGGATGCGCCGCCAGCCGTAGAGCAGACCGATCGCGACCAGCAGCGCGGGCACCAGCACGATATTGATGACCTTCACGCGCAGGCCCAGGGCGTCGATCTCGGCATTGAGCTGGTGCTGGACGTCGCGCAACTCCTTGTTGATCGCCAACTGGCGCTGGCGGAACTGCTCGATTTCCTGGCGCTGTTCGCTGCTTACCGTGCTGTCGGGACTGCCCTTGGCCGGTTGCAGCTCGTCCAGCCGGCGCCGGGTATCGGCCAGCTCCTGCTCCAGCTCGTGTTCCTTCTGCAGGAATTTCTGGTCGGCGACATTGCGCAGCGCCTGCACGCGCGTGAACGGCCGCTGCGACGTCGAGCGGCCGCGAATCGACAGCAGGGCGGAAGAACCGCTCAGGTTGTCGACCAGATTGGTGACGAGATCCCCGTTGTTGGCGAAGATCCGCATCATCGTCTGGCCCAGCATGGTTTGCGGCTCCACCCACAGGCGGTCGCTGAGCAGGTCGGTGTCGGCCACCAGCACCACCTCGCTGTCGGGCGCCGAATGAGCCAGATGGCCCGGTTCATCGGCACGCTCCGGAAATGCGCTGACAAACGTGCCGCGCAGGCGCGCTGCCAGGGTGTATTGCGTGTTGTCCGGCTTGTAGCCCTGCAACAGCCGGGTCGGGTCGCTGCTGGCGTCGATGACCCGCTGGACCGGCACCAACTCGGCATCGGGGCCAATCTGCAGCAGCGGAATCAACCGTGCATGCGCCGTCGCGGCAAGGTCGAAATGGCCGATCGTGGATACGTTGACCCGCTGCAGGCTGGCGGTAGCGGCATCGTTGCGATTGATCTCCTGCTCACCGAGACCGAGCATTGCCGGATGACTGAGATTGTTGCCGGCCAGCTCGATGGTCAGGCCGCGGCTGGGGTCGAGCACCACCTGGTGCGGGTTGTAAACCACACCCCAGGCAGCAAACAGACGCGGTAGATCCGAGGAGTGATCCGGTATCCCTGTGCCCCCTTCCGCGGGCGGCGTATTGTCCAGCTCGGCGTCCGGATCGACGAACACCACCAGATGCCCGCCGCCGAGCACATATTGGTCGATTGCGTACTGCGCATCGTTCGACAGTTGCCTGGGATGGATCAGCAACAGCACCTTCAGCCCGGGATCGATGTGCTTCAGTGTCGACGGGTCGAGGGTCTTCAGCTCGAACAACTGACTGAGCTGCTGCATCACCGCCCACGGCTGCTCGCCGAGCGCGGGATTGCCCTGGATCGGCAGAAAACTGATCACCCCGATCGAGGGTTTGCGCACCAGGTTCAACTCGTACAGCAATTTGGCGATGTCGTATTCAAGGAATGCCTCACGCGAGGGATCGAAAAACGGGATCGCCAGGGTCTTCTCTGCCACGCGGTCTTCGGCATTGTCGCCGTCTGCGCTGCCGGACATGGCACTGCCTGCCAGACCGAAGAACAGCCGCTCACCGTTGCTGCCGCCATTGGCTGCGGTGAGCCCGCTGCCCTCGGCGCTGGCCTCGTCGTCGGAATACGGCACCGGGTCGACAATGCGCAGGCGGATATGACCGTGCGCGCGCACCACCATCTCCTGCAGCATCTCGCGTACGCGTTGCTCGTAGCTGCGCAGTTGCGGCAGGTCGCGGGCTGCATGATCGGAAAAGTACAGGGTCAATCGCAGCGGCCGGTGCAGCTCATCGACGATCTGCAGCGTACCCGGCGTCAAGGTGTACAGCTTGTCGGTGGTGAGGTCGATCCGCGATATGTGCAGCCAGCGACCGCTGCTCACGATCACCGGCACCAACACCAGCACCAGCAGGATCAGCCCGGCATAAAGCTTGCCGCTGCGAGAGAACTGCAACGGCTTGGTGAAAAACGGGGGCAGGCGCAGACGGGGCATGGCCTCAGCGCGTCCGCTTCAGGTCGAGCAGCAGCACGCCGGCGACCAGCCAGCCAATCATGCTGAGTACGAAGTAGACCAGGTCGCGCAGATCCAGCACGCCGCGCGCGATCGCCTCGAAATGCTGCAACATCGACAGATGGGCCAACGCATTGATCAAGCGGCGCGGCAAGGCGCCATGGAAGAATTCCAGCACCTGTGGCTGCCCGGCCAGTATCAACAGCACGCATACCAGCGCCGTGAGGATGAACGCCACCACCTGACTGCGGGTCAACGCCGACAGGCAGGCTCCGATCGCGACGAACGTGCC
>JAJXYE010000017.1 GCA_021780735.1 Pseudomonadota bacterium
GGCAGGGGAGGCCTGGTGGCTACCAGCAGCTGCCGTTCGAATTGGCGGCCGTATCGGTTGGAGCAGGCAGCTTCTGGCCTGTATTGTCGATGCTGAGGCTGCCGCAGGCATCCCCCGCCTGCGATCCCTGCGGCACGGCGGTGGCCTTGTAACCCTGTCCGGCGGAGCTCCCTGATGGCAGCGCCAACGTGACGGTGTAATACCCATCCTCGCTGACCGGGGTATTCGTGGTGTACCCCAATGATGTCGCCGTCAAGGGATAGGTATTGTTGTCGGTGTAGTAGCGCTCTTCCATTTGCGCGATGTGCATCAGGAGCTTCTGTCCGTCGGCGCGACGGGAGCGGTATACGTAGTGCCCCCACCACGGCACCGCAATCGCCGCAAGGATGGCGATGATCGCCACCACGATCATCAATTCGATCAGGGTGAACCCTCTTCCGTCTCGCATGCTCGCCATCGCCCCGGCCCTCGCTCACTAATTCTGGTTGATCTCGTTCCAAGACCTGCGGCGCCAGATCGGTGCATCGATCGAGAGCGGATTCGAACCCGCTGGCGCAAGGGTCACGCCCGGCAGGTAGGCTTGGCCACCGCCCAGCGCCGAAACGACCGGCAGGTTGCCACTGGTGCGCGCATTGTTGATGCGCCCCCCCACGATAGGCCAGCCGCCCAGCGACGATACGCCGGCGGGCCCGCCCGTGGTTGCGTTCAGGGCCATGACTGCGCCCTGCGTCGACGGGCTGCACGGGTCGCTGTTCTGCGAACCGGTGATCAGCGTCTCGAACACCACCGTATTGCTGGCGAAAATCGCCCCGGGATTCACGACCACGCGCTCTCCGGCATCGTTGACCGTGCCGCCCGAGGTTTTGGTTTGCAGGTCGATGAACCAGCCGCCCGAACTGGCCGGCACCGCGTTGACCGGGGTCGCCGACGACGTACACGATGTGTCGCTGGCGCTGCCTGTCACGCATCGCAGGCTCGCGCCCGCGTTCGGCTGGCCGGCGGCCACCACCGTCTCGTGCAGGTACTGCTGCGTCAGATCGGCCTGGGTATAGGTGTTGCCGTCATCGCGCACGCCGTAAATCGCCTGCACGTCCGAGGTGCTGTTGTCACCCACGCCCAGGAACTTGCCGGTCCCGAACACCACCATGAAACGGTTGGTCGAGGGATCGGGGAACAGCCGCGGCATCGAGGTGATCGGCTGCACGCCCTGGTTGCCACTGCTGTCGGTGATGCCCTTGTAGACCAGCGTCACGGTCCAGCCGCTGGCACTGGTGGAGGACAGGTCGAAGCGCCACAGGTTGCCTTGCACGTCGCCCGCGAACGCCACGTCGTCCACCTGGTCGCTGTTGTAATCGCCCAGGACCGGGGTGGCAAGCCCGAAACTGGTGACGCCAAGATTGGTCGGCGTCTTCAGCTCGGCCAGCATCTTGCCTGTTTGTGCGTCGAGCACGAACAGCGCGCTGTAGGGATTTCCGGATGAATCCTTGGGCGCTTGCCCGGCGATACTCTGGCAACTGGCGGTATCGGCCGTCGGTGTGTCCGGCGTCGAGCAGTCCGGGAAATAGCCGTTCGGCACCAGCACCACCCATTTGCCGTCGGAAAGGCGGCCGATGTTGGGCTGCGAGATCGTGTATCCGAGGTCCGTCGCCTGGCACGAACCGAAACTCGCCACGCAATTGGCATCCACGCTCATGTCGGAATCGAACTCCCAGAGCACATCGGAAGCCGAAAACGAAGACGGGTTGGTGATGTCCAGCGCATAGACGCCGCGCCCGCCGATGCCTACACCGCCCGCGAGGATCGTGTGCCATTCGTGGTCGCCGTTCTGGCTGAAAAACACATCACGCGTGACTGGCGCCGCATCCACCGTGGGCCGGAACTGGAAATTCGCGGTGGCGGTCAGGTTGCCGAGGTTGGCGTAGACCGCACGGGGGACGAAGGCCCATGCTTCCGTGCCGGGGTTGGAGCCGCTCGGGAAAGTGTAGGCGGAACAGTTGCCGTTGGCATCGATGGTACCGCTGCAAGTGGGAACCGGCGCGTCAAACGCGTGCAACATGCCATCGTTGGCACCCACATACACCATGCCTGCACGGCTGGCTTCGGCGGTCACGAATGCGTCATATGTTTGCGCGCCGGTGGCGTCTTCGGGCGGCGCGATGCCGCCGATGGTCGGCCAACTGTCGTAGTAGTTGCCGGTGGCAGCCGAGACGTACACCGGTTCCGAGCGGATGATCGCGCCAAGGATGGTGGTACGCGGGCGATACGGCGCACCCTCGTAGGTGTCGTCACCGAGGAGGTAGTCGATGCGATGGACCAGCGTGTCGTTGCCACCTGCAAGGGCCGGGCTTTCGAGGCCAGCGGTTTCCGTTGCGTCCATGGAGCCGGTCTGGGTATCGGCGAACTGGAACGTCGTGAACGGCGTGGTCTTGGTGGAGTCGTACGCATCAGTGTAGACGTTGCGGTTCGTATAGCCGGTCTTCGAATGGAAGTCCGTATCGAGCGTGCCGGTCACGCCCGGCTGGGTACCCGCGTACCACAGGGTCTGGTCGGTGGTACCGTCGGTCTTCAGCGTCTCCGCCTGCAACTGGCCACTCCAGTCACCGGTGTTGTAGCCGGTTTCGAAGGCCAATGCGCCCACCGACAACACGCTGGCGTTCACGCCTGCCGGGGTCGGCGGCACGTTGCGCGAGTTGATGTCAGAAATTGCCTTGGTAAAGCCAGCCGCGAGATCCTGCGGACTCTTGACGCTGAAGAAATCGCCATGTCCATTGACGCCGGCGTGCGCAAGGTCCGCGATGTTGTTGATGTTGTTGGACGACGGCGTCGGCCAGCTGAATCCGCTGATGGCCTGCCCGCCCTGGGCCCAGCCGAATATCTGGGGAATGGTGGTTCCGGTCGGCGAGATGTTCTCCGGCGAGAAACCCAGGCCCATCGTGAAAGTGGTCATGTGCTGCCAGAACGCCGGATCGGCCGTGCTTGGGGCGACTTCGTTGGGAATGCCCGGTTGCAGGTCGTGTTCCCAGTAGTACATGGCCACGTCGGCCAAGGTGTCGCTGTTCGAATCGGAGTAGGGTGCGGCGACCGTGTAGCCTGTCACGGTATAGGTCTTGCCCGCCGGCGGCGAGTAGGTTGGTCCGTTGGTGCCGTCGGCATTGCCCACGCCCGGCGAATTGCCGTTCCAGAAACCGTCGGTGGTGAGGATCGCGTAGGAAGCCCGGCAGGCATACTGCGTGGTACTGCCGCTGGTGTAGCCCGGG
>JAJXYE010000237.1 GCA_021780735.1 Pseudomonadota bacterium
CGCACCTATGTCGGCCGCAACCAGCCGGCGCCGCAGTCGTTGTGGCTGCTCGACCTGGTCCATCACCAGCAGTTCGCCCTGAAGACCGACGATCTGCCCGGGATCAAGGTCGATCCGCTGGCGGCGCTGCGCAAGCAGGCCGTGGCGGCGCTGGAGAAAGCCGGCAAGCCGGATCAGGCCAAGGCACTGAAGGCGCCGTCGGTGCGCCCGGTGCGCATCGTCGCTGGCGGCGAAGATGGCGGTGGTGGCGGCATCGTGTGGAGCAGGGACGGCAGTCGGCTGGCGATCCAGCTGCGCGCGATCGACAACAAGGATCGCTGGATCGCCACGGTCGATTTCGCCAGCCACAAGCTGGTCACGCAGAACCGGCTGACCGATCCGGCCTGGATCAACTGGAGCTTCAACGAGTTCGGCTGGCTGCCCGACAACCGCACGTTGTGGTTCGAGTCCGAGGCCAGCGGCTGGGCGCAGCTCTACGTCAAGCCGCTGGGCGGCAAGGCGCGCGCCGTGACCGGCACCGGCTTCGAGGTATCCGATCCGGTCGTCTCGCCGGACGGCAAGTGGTTCTACCTGCTCGCCAACAAGCAGGCGCCTTACTCCTATGACGCCTATCGCCTGCCGACCACGGGCGGCGAGCTGCAGCGGGTGACCCGCTACGAGGGTCTTGCCTGTGCCGAGTGCAGCGTGCCGTTCGTGCTGTCGCCGGACGGCAGCAAGCTCGCCGTGCTGCACTCGACGCCCTATATTCCGCCGCAACTGGCGGTGGTGAATGTGGATGGTTCGGCCGCCCACGATCTCACCGACACGCGCACCGCCAGGTACAAGGCGATGCACTGGGTCGAGCCGCAGTTCGTGAAGATTCCGAGCAGCCACGGCCATTTCGGCATCTGGGCCAAGTATTACCAGCCGGCAGACTACGACACCTCGCACAAGCATCCGGCGGTGTTGTTCGTGCATGGTGCCGGCTACCTGCAGGACGTGACCAAGAGCTGGTCGTACTACTTCCGCGAGCAGATGTTCCACAACCTGCTGCTGCAGGAAGGCTATGTCGTGCTGGAGATGGACTATCGAGCCTCGGCCGGTTACGGCCGCGACTGGCGCACCGCGATCTATCGCCAGATGGGTCACCCGGAACTGGAAGACCTGCTCGACGGCAAGGCCTGGCTGGTGAAGGATCATGCCGTTGATCCGAAGCGGGTGGGCATCTATGGCGGCAGCTACGGCGGCTTCATGACTGAGATGGCGCTGCTGCGTGCGCCGGGGGAATTCGCGGCCGGTGCCGCGCTGCGCGGGCCGTCGGACTGGACCAGCTACAACGACGAATACACCTCCAACATCCTCAATGACCCACGCCTCGACCCGGAGGCCTATCGCATCAGCTCGCCGATCGAGTACGCCGACCAGTTGCAGGATCCGCTGCTGCTCGAGCACGGCCTGATCGACAACAACGTGATGACCAGCGACTCGATCAGGCTGTACCAGCGCTTCATCGAACTGCACAAGAAGAACTTCTGGATTTCGCTCTACCCGCTGGAGCGCCACGGCTTCGTGCACGCCGATTCCTGGTATGACGAATACCGCCGCATCAACGAGTTGTTCAACACCTATGTGAAGCCGCTGCGCCAAGGCACACATTGACGAGCAAGGGGGTCGCGGCCGGGCTCGCGACCCCCTTGCGCATGGATCATCGCACCAGGTGGATCAGCTGCTGGCCAACATGTGTTGACCCGGCTGGTTTGGCGATGCGGGCTGCGTCAGAGAATGCCCTTCGCGCCCACGCCGAAGGCGGTCACCAGTCGCGTGATGATGAGCTTGGGTGACAGGGCCACGTCGGGAAAGTCGCCGACCGGGCGATAGCAGGCGGCAAAGCCCGGGTTGCTGGCGCGCATTGGCGCGCAACCGGGCTTGAGGTCGTAGCTGGTGGCGTAGCGGAACGGCCACAGGTCGAACAGCGGCAGATGCTCGGAGATATCGCCGATCGCCTGGTTGATGTTCGTCAGCACCGGTATGACCGCCCGGCGCGGGGCAATCAGCCAGGAATTTTCCGGTTGGGTGTCGCGCAGGATCGCTCGGCGCAGCTCATTGGCGAAGGTCTTGTCGTAGACGATCACGCCGGCTTCGGTGTTGTAGTGATCCGAACGTGGATCGAAATTGTGCGAACCGACCATGCCGAAACTGTCGTCGATGACGATCGACTTGGCGTGCAGGCCGAAGCGACGCCCTGCGCTGAGCAGCGGTGCTGGCCGGTTGTTGCTGCGACGGCTGCCGAGCAGGTGGAAACGTACCTTTTCGGCGTTGGCGGGGCTGGCAGTCTCCACCGGCAGGATCGCGGCGTTCGTACCCAGGTTGGCCAGGGTGTAATCCAGCGCGGGGCCCGGGGCGTGCGGCTTCAGTTCGTGGATCTCGAAGCCGAATTTCTTCAGGTAACGCTTGCGGTGCTTGTACGACATCGCATACACGGCAAACGCGTCGGTCGAGGCCAGTGAGTTGGTCGAGACAATCACCCGCGGCCGCTCGGGCTCGCCATGCAGCGTGCGGAAGATGTGCTGGGCCTTGCTGCTCATCACCAGGTAGGGCGTTTGCAGCAGCACCTCGTGCTTGGCCGAAGCGACCATGCGCATGATGTGCTGGGTGAATTCGAGGGCGCGCTTCTTGTCCGGGCTATCGGTCTTCGCCGGCAGGTCGCTGAAATACTCGACCTTGCCCACGTGCAGGGTCGGCTCGACCAGCCAGGCATGCAGCCACGCCGGATCCTCGGCGGCTTCCTCGACCTGGGCCACCCGCCGCGGCCGGCGATAGTGCGGCGCAGGCCAGCTCGGCGCGGCGTGGTCGGACAGGATGCGCTGGTTGACATCGCGCAGATGGGTCAGCGGCACGGCGCGCTTGTGCCGCCAGAACAGCGCGAAGCTGGCGGCCATCTGCTTCGCGGCAGGTCCGCCGACCATCACGTCGCGATCCACGTAGTCGAAGTTGTCGTCCCAGTTGAAGTAGCGATCCTCATAGTTGCGGCCACCGGTGATGCCGATGCTGTCGTCCACCAGCAGCAGCTTGTTGTGCATGCGCTGGTTGAACTGCATGAAGCAGCACAGGATCCCCGCGGCGAAGTCCAGCGGCGGCGTGTGCGCCTTGTGGAACGTCGGGTTGTACAGGCGTACCTGCAGGTTCGGGCCGAGGCGCGCCAATTCGTCGAGCAGGTTGAGGTTGTCGAAGGAAAACAGCTGATCGGCCAGGATGCGCACCTGCACCCCGCGTCGCGCCGCCTGCACCAGCTCGTTCAGCACCAGCTGGCCGGCGTCGTCCTGATCCCAGATGTAGGTCTGCACATCGATCGACTTTCGCGCCGCACGGATCAGGTTGATCCGCGCGGCCAGTGCCGGTTCGCTGTCGCCGAGCAGGGTGACCACGTGCACCGGGTGCTGCGGCGTGGATTCTGCCAGCGCCTGCCGTGCGGCCTCGAGCAGCGGCGAGGGTTGCGCGCAGTGATCGGCCCGTTGGCAGGTCGGCGCCGGCTCGGCGTCTGCCGCCAACACGGCATCGGCGCGGCGGATATTTGCGCGCGACACGCTGCAGCCTTGCAACAGGAGAACCGTCAACAGCAGTGGCAGGGTGAAGTGACGCAGCAAACCGGACATGCGCCGATGATACGGGCATTGCGTGAGCGATCCGAGAGGAAGCGACTGCCGGCACCGTTCAGGCGCCGGGTGGGATGGGTGTCGGAGCAAGTGGGGGTGCTGCTCAGGGCGACCAGAAGGCATCCAGCCGGGCATTGCCGGGCTCGAGCGCGCCGTCCAGGTGCAGCACCGCCATGGCGCCGGGCGGCATGCCGCGGAATTCGTCGGATCGGCCTTCGACCAGCAGCGCGACCAAGCGCTCGATGCCGGGGTTGTGGCCAACCAGCATGACCGTGCCGGCGTCGCCATGCTGGTCGAGTACGGCCAACAGCTCGCCGGGGGTGGCGTCGTAGATTTCGGCCGCCAGCTGCGGTATCGGCGCATGGTCGATCGCGGCCAGCGCCAGTCGGGTGGTCTCGTCGGTGCGCCGGCTGGGCGAGCTCAGCACCCGTTCGGGGCAGAGTCCGTGCGCGGCCAGCCACAGCCCGGCGGCCTGCGCTTCCTGCTCGCCACGGGGGCTGAGCGGGCGTTGCTGGTCATCGCCGCTGGCTTCTATCGGTACCGCTTCGGCGTGTCGCAACAGGATCAGCTCGTGCATGGGGAACTCCGGCAGGTGGTGGGCGCTGGTGCGCGCAGGTGAGGGCATCGGCGACGATCGGGTTTCAGTGTTGGCGCTTGATCCAGCGGAGCAGCGGTTTCCAGTCCTCCTGCTGGTTGCGCACCTGTTCGGACTGGTAGTCGAAGATGCCCTTGCCCAGCGCGCCCAGCAGCACGTAGGCCTGGCTGTCGCGCAGCTGCGCCACGATCGGGAATGGCGATTGTTCGGCGAGCTGGGTAACCGCGTCCTGGCTGGCATGGGTCCACGGCTTGAGCCGATTGGCGACCAGCGCCACCGGCAGCTTGCCGCGACGGATGCGGTTGATTGACTGCAGCTCTTCGATGAAGCCGAGAGTGGCGTAAAGATCGAACGAGGACGGCAGCACTGGCACCAGCAGCACATCGGCCTGTTCGAGGTAGGGCTCCAGCTCTTTCTCGCCCGAGCCGGCAGGGCTATCGATCAGCACCTGCCGGGTATCCGGCGGCAGCTTCTGCAGCGCCTTGCGGCTGCCCTGCAGTCCCAGCACGCCGGGGACGTTGTCTGGGCGCATGCCGGCCCAGCGGAAGCTGGAGCCTTGCCGGTCGGCGTCGATGATCGCGGTGTGCTGGCCGGTCTGTGCCCAGTGCGAGGCCAGCTGCGTTACCAGCGTGCTCTTGCCACAACCACCCTTGCTGCTTGCCACCAGCGTCGTAAGCATTGGATCGCCCCTGCCACGGAAGGTGGCCCAAGCCTACACGGCTGCCGCGGCGTCGCAAAGCGGTATGCATGGCCGGATTCACTCGACCGGATGCGGCTTCCAGTCGGCCGGTGCGTCGACCGGGATGTCGTGCGCGCGCAGGGCGGCCAATTGCAGGCTCATCTCGGTACCGCCGTTGCGTGCCAGGCCCAGCAGGTCGCGCGCCAGGGTGGCATCGTCCGGTACCCGGGCCAGCAACTGGCCGAAGTTCTGTACCTGCCAGACCAGGTTGCGGCGGGCGTCCCTGGCGTCCTGCTGCTGCGCCGGGTCGTCCGACAATACCTCGCGCAGATGCAGGCCGAGCGAACGCGCCAGCGGGCTGGAGCCCCACTCGAGCACCTTGCCCAGGCTCAGGCAGTCGCGCTTGATCGAGGCGTCCTTGCCGGCGGCTTCGCACAGCTTGGCGACGAGCTGCAGGCTCGGTTGAGGTTGCGTGCCAGCCAGGCCGTACACCAGCACCGTCTGCATGCCGGCGGCGCCGCCGGCCTGGGCCGGGTCGAAGGTGTCGGGCGCGGGCGGCAGCACGCCCACGGAATCGGCCAGTGCCTGCAGGCTGCTGCCGGTGTAGTCATCGTAGAGCCTGGCCGCCGCCGCCTTGCTCAGGTCTTCGCGTGCGGCATCCTGTTTCATGTCGCGTGCGTCCACGCCGAGCTTGACCATCCAGACGGCTGCATTGTCCGGCGCCTCGGTCTGCAACTGCTGCAGTGCGGCGATATTCGGGCAGTCGTCGGCCTTGGAGTCGCAGTCGGCCAGGCGCACCCAGCTCACCGCGGCGCCGGCATCGTCGGCCTGGGCGGCTCGCCCGATCAGGGCATGAAAGCTGTTGCTCGGTGGCTGGTTGAACAGGGGGCGGGCGAGCAGGGCAGCGCCGAGCAAGTGCTCGGCATCGGCACGTGGCGCCAGCACGCTGACCAGGTCGCGCTGGAAGGCCAGCTGCGCCTTGTCCCTGGCCTTGGCCTGCTTGGTCGCTGCGTGCATGGCGGCGGACGTGGGCTTCTTGGTCGCGAATGCCGGCGTGGCCAGCAGCGCCAGCGCGCCACAGAGGACGGAACAACGAAGGGCGTGCTTCATGAGTTCTCGCTCGGGGATCAAAGCATTCAGCTTAGCGCGCGCAGATTAAGCGGGGCTGATCTGCCTGCCGCGGCAACCAGTCAGGCGGCACGGGACTTGTTAGGATCAGGGTTTGGGCGCCCGCGCCCGCATGGCCTCGGGAGACGCGTAGTGGATCATCTGTCGACATTCGCCGGTGGCGCCCCCTGGTTTGCTGGCTGGGGCACGCTCGCCTTGATCAATGCCGCGCTGGCTCAGGGCCGAAACCGCAGCGGTCTGCTGTGGTTCCTGCTGTCGTTGCTGCTCGGGCCGCTGGCGACGCTGCTGCTGGTGCTGCTGCCGAAGGTGCGTTCGAAGATGTTCTGAAGGCAGGGAACGGGGAGCGGAAAACATCAAGGATTGCGCGGCCCCTCGGTTTCCGCCCTGTCGCTGGTTCAGGCAATAGGTCCCGGCGCGCCGCGCGCCGCATGTTCCCCGCTCCCCGCTATTCGCCCAACGCCTCGCGCATGAACTCCGGCTGGGCCAGCGCACCCTTGTGGATCTCGGCGTTGTAGTAGCGGGTGGGGAAGGTCTTGCTGATCGCACCGCGTTCGCGGAAACCGGACAACTCGCCGCCCTTGCGCGCCATCGTGCAGCTCCACCACCCGGTCGGGTAGCACGGTTGCGGGAAAGGCAAGGTGCGCACCGCGCTGAAGCCGGTGGTGCGCATGGCCGATCGCATCGACTTGATCAGGTCCAGATGGGCCAGCGGCGATTCGCTCTGCTGCACCAGCAGGCCACCGTGACGCAGCGCCTTGTAGCAGCTGGCGTAGAACGCGGCGTTGAACAGGCCTTCGGCCGGGCCCACCGGATCGGTCGAGTCGACGATAATCAGATCCAGCGATTCCGGATCGCATTCGGCCATGTACTTGATGCCGTCGATGAACAGCAACTGCGCACGCGGGTCGTTGTTGGACGCGCACAACTCGGGGAAATACTCCTCGGCCAGGCGGGTCACGCGTTCGTCGATCTCCACCTGCACGGCCGACTCGACTTCCTCGTGCTTGAGCACTTCGCGCAGGGTGCCGCAGTCGCCGCCGCCGATGATCACCACGCGCTTGGCGCGCGCATGGGTGAACAAAGCCGGGTGGGTCATCATCTCGTGGTAGAAGAAGTTGTCGCGCGTGGTCAGCATCACGCAACCGTCGATCACCATCAGCTTGCCCCAGTCGGTGGTCTGATGGATCTCGATGGTCTGGAACGGGGTTTTCTCCGCATGCAGCAACTGCTCGGTGCGGAAACCGATGGACGAGCCGGAAGCCTGGTGCGCTTCGGTGAACCAGCTGACTTCAGTGGACGTGGGCTGCTGCGACATGACGGTGTTCCCGCTGAAACGTGAGGAGCAAAGAGAACGAATTGTAGCGGCAACCGCGGCCGCCGTCCCGGCTGGCCGGGGCGCCCATTGTCATGCGCGACCATTACAATGGTCGCCTGGCTGGCCGTCGCGATGGCGTGATGGCAGCCAGGCAAGCCCATCCGGCCCCGCGGCGTGCGAGGCTTCCGGCCGGCCGGCTTCCTGCTCATCGAGCAACCCCGTCAAGGCTCGCCGCTGCGACAACCGGCTCCGTTTGCACAAGGAAAACCCCATGTCGAAGCATTGGACCACCGATACCGCCCGTCACACCTATGCCGTGCCGCATTGGGGCGATGGCTATGTCGACGTCGATCAGGCAGGTGACGTCGTGATGCGCCCGCGCGGCAGCAACGGACCGGCGCTGTCGCTGCCGGGCATTGTCGAGCGTGCGCGAGGCGAAGGCCTGCGCCTGCCCTTGCTGGTGCGCTTCCCGGACATCCTCGCCGATCGCCTGGCGCGCCTGCAGGGCGCGTTCGCCGGCGCCATCGCCGAGCATGGCTATGCCGGCGGCTATACCGCGATCTACCCGATCAAGGTCAACCAGCAGCGTGGCGTGGCTGGCGAGCTGGTCGCCGCGGGCACGCACGGTTTCGGCCTTGAAGCCGGATCCAAGCCGGAGCTGATGGCGGTGCTGGCGATGGCCCGGCCCGGCTCCATCGTGATCTGCAATGGTTACAAGGACCGCGAGTACATTCGCCTGGCGCTGATCGGTCTGAAGCTGGGGCTGCGCGTGTTCATCGTGATCGAGAAGCTGTCCGAACTCGACCACGTGTTCGCCGAGGCCAGGGCGCTGGACGTGGAGCCGCTGCTTGGCGTGCGCGTGCGGCTGGCCTCGATCGGTGCCGGCAAGTGGCAGAACACCGGCGGCGACAAGGGCAAGTTCGGCTTGTCGCCGAGCCAGGTACTGACCCTCGTCGAGCGGCTGGACAAGGCCGGCCTCAAGCACACGCTGAAGCTGCAGCACTTCCACATGGGTTCGCAGATATCCAACGTGCGCGACATCGCCAACGGCATGCGCGAAGCCACCCGCTTCTTCGTCGAGCTCACCCGACAGGGCGTGCCGCTGGAGATCGTCGATGTCGGCGGCGGCCTGGGCGTGGACTACGAAGGCACCCGCTCGCGCAGCTACAACTCGATCAACTATTCGCTCGCGCAGTACGCCACCACCATCGTGCAGTCGCTGGCCGAGGCGGTCGCTGTCGAAGGCCTGATGGCGCCGCATATCCTCACCGAGGCTGGCCGCGCGATGACGGCGCACCACGCGGTGATGGTGATCAACGTGACCGAGGTCGAGCAGGTGCCGGCCGGCCGGATGGCGCCGGCGCTGGCGGACGAGCCGAGCGTATTGCGGCATCTGCGCGAGGTGCATGCAGCGCTGGACGAGCGGCCGCCGCTGGAGCTGTTCCACGAAGCCCAGCATCATCTGGCCGAGGGCCAGTCGTTGTATGCACTGGGTCAGCTCTCGCTGGCCGATCGCGCGCGGCTGGACGAAATGTTCTACGCCATCGTCAATGCCGTGCGCGGCCGTCTGTTGCCGGCCGAACGCGCGCACCGGCAGGCGCTGGACGAGCTCGACGAAAAGCTGGTCGACAAGTATTTCGCCAACTTCTCGGTGTTCGAGTCAGTGCCGGACATCTGGGCAATCGGGCAGATCTTCCCGATCATGCCGATGGCGCGTCTCGATGAACAACCGACCCGGCGCGGCGTGATCGTCGACCTCACCTGCGATTCGGATGGTCGCATCGACCACTACGTCGATGCCGATGGCGTCGACGTGAGCCTGCCGCTGCATGCGCTGAAGGACGGCGAAAGCTATCGCCTGGGCCTCTTCATGGTCGGTGCCTACCAGGAGACCCTGGGCGACATCCACAATCTGTTCGGTGATACCGATGCGGTGAACGTGCGCGTCGATGGCGACGGCTACACCTTCGCCCATGTTCGCCGCGGCGACACCACCGACCTGATGCTCGACTACGTCGGCTATGACCTGGCCGAACTGAGGCGCAGCTACCGTGAACGCATTGCCAGCGCCGGCGTGACCGGTGTCGCCGGCGAGCAGCTTTATGCCACCCTCGACGCCGGCCTCACCGCTTACACCTATCTGGCCGAAGATTCCCATTGAACGAAAGCGCTGCATCCCCGCAGACCGACACAGGAGCTCACGTCATGACCAGTCTCAACGGCAAGGTCGCCCTGATCACCGGCGCCGCCAGCGGTCTCGGCAAGGCGATCGCCGAGTTGTATGCACTGCACGGCGCCAGCGTGGCGATAGCCGACATCAACCAGCAGGCGGCGGATGCGGTCGCGGAGCAAATCAACGCTTCCGGCGGCAAGGCGATCGGTGTGGCCATGGACGTCACCAGTGAGGATGCGGTCAACGCCGGCACCGAGAAGGTGGTGGCGGCGTTTGGCCATCTGGACATCCTGATCTCCAATGCCGGCGTGCAGATCGTCAGTCCGATCGTCGACTTCAGGTTCGCCGACTGGAAGAGGATGCTGGCGATCCATCTCGATGGCGGTTTCCTGACCACCAAGGCGGCGCTGAAGCACATGTATCAGACCGACGGCAGCGGCAACCCCCGCGGCGGCATCGTGATCTACATGGGCTCGGTGCACTCGCACGAGGCCTCGGTACTGAAGGCGCCGTACGTCACCGCCAAGCACGGGTTGCTCGGCCTGGCCCGCACCCTGGCCAAGGAAGGCGCGCCGCACAACGTGCGTTCGCATGTGATCTGCCCCGGTTTCGTGCGCACCCCGCTGGTCGAGAAGCAGATCCCCGAGCAGGCGCAGGAGCTGGGCATCAGCGAGGACGAGGTGATCAGGAACGTGATGTTGAAGAACACCGTCGACGGCGTGTTCACCACGGTCGAGGATATAGCCCAGACGGCGTTGTACCTCGCGACCTTCCCGTCAGCGGCGCTGACCGGTCAGTCGATCGTGGTCAGCCACGGCTGGTTCATGCAATGAATCCGAATGAACAAACCGCGCAGGAGCGTCAGTCGCGGTGCACCTGCAATCCGGCGGCTGACTGGCTGACCGGCATCATCTCGATGCGGTTGACGTTGAGGTGCGGTGGCAGGTTGGCAATCCACCAGATCGTTTCGGCGATGTCCCTGGCGGTGATGGGCGCAGCGCCGGCGTAGAGCGTGTCGGAGGCGGCCTGGTCGCCGCCGGTGCGCACCAGCGTGAATTCGGTTTCGGCCATACCCGGCTCGACCGACGTCACGCGCACACCGGTGCCGTGCAGGTCGGTACGCAGGTTTGTCGAGAACTGGGTGACGAACGCCTTGCTGGCACCGTACACATTGCCGCCCCGGTACGGATAACTGCTGGAGATCGAACTGAGGTTGACGATTGCGCCGCGACGCTCGATCAGTTGCGGCAGAAGAAGGTGGGTCATGCTGACCAGCGCGGTGATGTTGGTGTCGATCATCTGCCGCCATTGCGCGAGATCCGCCTGTTGCGCCGGTGCCGTACCCAGCGCGAGGCCGGCATTGTTGAGCAGCAGGTCGATCCCGGCGAACTCCGCTGGCAGGCCGGCATGGGCTGCGCGCATCGCCTCCGCGTCACGGATGTCGAAAGCGGTCGCGTGGACGCGACCGGGGCCATGTTGGGCCACCAGTCGCTGCAGTCGATCAGCGCGCCGGCCACTGGCGATCACGCGCCAGCCCCCGGTCACGAATCGTTCCACGGTGGCGGCGCCGAACCCGGAGGTGGCGCCTGTGATCCAGGCGGTCTTGGTGGTCATCGGCCAATTGTAGCGGTACTCGTCCGCGGCTGCAGTTGCTGCCGGGTGACGTCGAATCGTGCTGCTTGCGGCAGGCTGTCGAGCCGACTACCTGCCTTCCTTGAGTGCGATCGCGTTGATGCCGGCGCCTGCCAGTCGCTGCTTGGCCGCCTCCAGCTCGGTAGCGGAGCGGAACGGTCCGAGTCGCACCCGGTTATAGGTCTGGCCGCCCACATTGACCGACTGCACATTGGCGACGAAGCCCTGCAGGGCCAGCTTGGCTTTCAAGGTCTCGGCGTCCGCGGCGCTCGGGAACGCCCCTACCTGCAGCAGGTAGCCGCTGCCCGCTGCAGGCTGCGGCACGGCGGCGGCGGGCGCGGCGGTGACGTCCTGGCGTGCGGTATGGGCGAGGTTGGTCGGTGCACTGGCTGGTGTCGGCTGCTGTTGCGCCTGAGCAGCCTGCTTCTGTTGTTGCTCGGCGCGCGCCTGCGCACTGATCTCGGCATCGGGAATGCGCACTTCCTTCTCCGACAACACCGAATAGAAATCGTATTGCGGCTTCTTCGGCGCACTGTCGCCTGCCGCCGGCTCAAGCACGCCGGGCTCGCTGCCGCGCTGGGCCTTCGCCTGCGGATTGGCTTGCGGCCCGGCCGGCTTGCGCAGACTGGTGAGCAGGCTGCCACGCATCATCACGGCCATCAGGATCGCGCCGATCACGATGCCGATGACGGCATAGCCCCAAGCCGGGAAACTGCCGCTGCCATTGCGCACGGCCTGCCGACTCTTGCCCTTGCGTGCTGCCATTACATTTTCTCCGGGGCGCTCAGGCCCAGCAATTCCAGACCATTCTTCAATACTTGCCGCGTTGCCACCACCAGGGCCAGACGCGCGTTGCGCAGGTCGCCATCCTCGACCAGGAACTGGTGCGAGTTGTAATAGGTGTGGAACGCGTTGGCCAGGTCACGCAACCAGGTGGCGATCAGGTGCGGCTCCAGGTTCGCGGCGGCGGCCTCGACCTGCTCCGGATACTTCGACAGCTCGGTGAGCAGGATCTGCTCGTGTTCGTTGTTCAGTCGATCCAGGTGGGCGAGGCCGTCGGCCAGGTCAAAGCTGAAGCCCTTCTCCGGCGCTTGCCGCAGCACGCTGCAGACGCGGGCGTGCGCGTACTGGATGTAGTAGACCGGGTTGTCGTTGGACTGCGAGCGGGCCAGGTCGACGTCGAACACCAGTTGCGAGTCCGATTTGCGCGAAATCAGGAAATAGCGCGTGGCGTCGCGACCGACTTCATCGATCAGGTCGCGCAAGGTCACATAGCTGCCGGCGCGCTTGGAGATCTTCACCTCCTCGCCGCCGCGCATCACCGTCACCATCTGGTGCAGCACGTATTCGGGCCAGCCCGGTGGAATGCCGCAATCCAGCGCCTGCAACCCGGCCTTGACCCGCGCCAGCGAGCCGTGGTGATCGGAGCCCAGCTCGGTGATGGCGCGTTGATAGCCGCGTTGCCACTTGCTGCGGTGGTAGGCCACGTCCGGCACGAAATAGGTGTAGCTGCCGTCGGACTTGCGCATCACGCGGTCCTTGTCGTCGCCGAAGTCGGTGCTGCGCAACCACAGGGCGCCGCCTTCCTCGTAGGTATGGCCGTGGGCGACCAGCTCGCGTACGGTCTCCTCGACCTTGTGGTCGGCGTACAGCGACGACTCCAGGAAATAGGTGTCGAAGGCCACGCCGAAGGCCTGCAGATCCAGATCCTGCTCGCGGCGCAGGCTGGCCACGGCAAAGCGGCGGATCGCGTCCAGGTCGTCGACATCGCCAGTGGCGATCACGGTCTCGCCATCGGCAACGACCGACTCCCGGTCGAGATAGGCGCGCGCCACGTCGGCGATGTAGTCGCCGCGGTAGCCAGACTCGGGCCAACTGTTGTCATTCGGGGTGATGCCACGCGCACGCGCCTGCACCGAGATCGCCAGGTTGGCGATCTGCACCCCCGCGTCGTTGTAATAGAACTCGCGCTTGACGTTCCAGCCGGTGGCGTCCAGCAGCCGGCTCAGGCA
>JAJXYE010000279.1 GCA_021780735.1 Pseudomonadota bacterium
ACTGGGCATGCCACCGATCGTGGCCAGCGCCAGCGTGCATTACGCCGAGACCTTCACCTGTGGGGCCTCCGGCATCAGCCACCTGCTGGCCGGCAATGTGCGTCGACCGCTGTTCCTGGCGCTGGCGATTCCGGGCGCGCTGGGCGCCCTGCTCGGCGTGCTCGTTGCCATCCACATCCCGCCGGCGTGGATGCGCACGCTGCTGGCGCCGTACCTGCTCGGCATGGGCCTGTTCCTGCTGGTTCGCAGTACCCGCTCGCCCGGTGAACGTACCGACGTGCCCCGCGGCAGCGCGGCGATGGGCCTGTTCGCCGGCATGGTCGACGCGATCGGTGGCGGCGGCTGGAGCGCTCTGACGATCAGCATCCTGCTGGCGCGAGGTCTGCCCCCGCGGCTGGTGATCGGCAGCGTGCATCTGGCCAAGTGCGTGGTCAGCATCGCCGCCAGCGCGAGCTTCCTGCTCGCCATCGGCGCCAGCCACCTGTCGGCGGTAGCCGGCCTGATCATCGGCGGCGTGCTGGCCGCGCCGTTTGGCGCACTGTTCGTCCGCCGCATGCCGGCCCGCGCGACGACCGTGCTGGCCGGTACGGCAGTGCTCGCGCTGGGGATCAACAACATGTTCCATCTACTTGCCTGAACCGGCGACGAAGGCGGTCACCCCGACTACAATGGGCAAATGACCACCATCAAGCCGTTCCCGATTGAAGTCCGCGGCAGCGCAAGCCGCCCCCTGGGCATGAGCCCCGCCCGCTTCCTGCGCGACTACTGGCAGAAGCGGCCATTGCTCATCCGCCAGGCGTTTGCCGACTTCCAGTTGCCGCTGCAGCCGGACGACCTGGCCGGGCTGGCCTGCGAGCCGGCAGCATTGGCGCGGCTGATCGTGCACGACGCGAAGCGCGACCGCTGGCACGTCAATTCCGGCCCGCTCAGCGAAGCGGACTTCGCCAAGACCCCCGACAGCGACTGGACGCTGCTGGTGCAGGATGTCGACAAGTGGGATGCGGACGTCGCCGGACTGCTGCAGCACTTCAGTTTCCTGCCCAGCTGGCGCGTCGACGACATCATGGTCTCTTACGCCGAACCCGGCGGTGGCGTCGGTGCCCATATCGACCAGTACGACGTATTCCTGCTGCAGGGACTGGGCCAGCGCCACTGGGCGATCAGCGATGATCCGCTGGCGCCGAAGGCCTTCCGTCACGATGTCGAGCTGAAGCAGCTGGCGCATTTCGAGCCGACCCACGAGTGGCTGCTCGAGCCGGGCGACATGCTCTATCTGCCACCCGGCGTGCCGCACGACGGCGCGGCGTTCGGCGGGCCGTGCATGACCTTCTCGGTCGGCATGCGCGCGCCTTCGCAGGCCGAACTGACCGGCGACCTGGCCGACTTCATCGCCGAACATCTGCCCGAGGAACTGCGCTATGCCGACCCGGATCTGACGCCGGCCAGGGCCACCGGCGAAATCGATCGGGCGGCGATCGAGCGATTGAAATCGGCGCTGCCGTTTGCCGCGGCGCTGCGCGAGGACATGCTGCACGACTGGTTCGGCCGCTTCATCACCCGCTACCGCAACGCCCAGCTGGCGGCACCGCTGGAGAAGCCGCTCAACGATACCGCGCTGGCCAGGCAACTGGCCGGCGGCGCGCATCTGCTGCGGCATCCGTGGTCGCGCATGGCGTGGATACGGCGCAAGTCGGGTTGCACGCTGTATGTCAGCGGCCAGGCTTACCCGGCCACGCCTGCCCTGGCGCAGCAGCTGTGCGAACAACGCGAGCTGGCGCTGGAGCGGATCCCCGATGCCATTGAAAATTCCCTGTTGCTGGCTCTGGTCAACGACGGTCATCTGCTTCCACGCAAATCGCGGCGCCGGCGATGAAGCTGCAGAACTTTCACGTCGAAGTGGCGGACTGGTCGCACGAGGATCAGCGCGAAGCCCTGCACGAGTTGCGCCGGATCGTGTTCATCGAGGAACTGCACGTGCCCGAACAGCGCGAGCGGGACAGCCTCGATGACGAGTCGTGGCATGTCCTGGCTCGCGACGGATCCGGCCAGCCGATCGGCTGCGGCCGGCTCACCTCGACCCGCAAGATCGGCCGCCTGGCGGTGTTGCCGGACTGGCGCGGCCAGGGCGTCGGCCTGGCCATGCTGCGCGAGCTGGTCAGCCGCGCGCGCACGCAAGGCTGGCCCGAGGTCGCACTGGATGCCCAGGTCGGCGCGATCGGCTTCTACGAACGGGCAGGCTTCGTCGCCCATGGCGAGGAATTCGAGGACGCCGGCGTGGCGCACCGTGCCATGCGGATGACGCTGACCACCGCCAACACCCCGATCGAACGCCTTCCGCTTCCGGATATCGGCGTGCTTGCCGCCGCCACCCGCAGCGATGGCGTGGCGGCGCGACGTCAGTTGCTCGCCGACGCACGGCATCGGCTGGCGATCTATCTGCCGCTGCTGGGTGACGACAGTTATGCCAGCATCGAGGAGCTCGACGAACTTCGACGCGTGGCGATCTCTGGCCGCACGGCGCAGATCCGCATCCTGCTGCACGACCCCGAAGCAGCGCTGCGCAATGATCACCGACTGATCACGCTGGCGCAGCGGATGCCCAGCGCAATCCAGATCCGCATGCCGGTGGAGGAAACCGACCTGGCCTATCTCTCCGCCTATCTGCTCAACGACGTCGGTGGTTACCTGTTCATGCCGGACGCCGGGCGTCCGCAAGGCCGGGCGGCCAGGCATGATCGCGCCAGCCAGGTTCCACTGTGGCAGCATTTCGACGAAGTGTGGGATCGCTCCGAACGGGCCAGCATGCTGTACAAGCTGGATATCTGAGCCGTCGGATGAACCGCAGCTGGCCCGCGTTTCGTGCGCTCGAACCTGTCCCGCCCAGCGACAGAACCGCTGAAACCTGCGCCCGCCATGCAAAGCCGAAGCGCTGCAGGTCCGGCACGGCCTCACCTCACTCCCCTTCCGGCCGCACCACGGGTTGCCGCGCTGCGGCAGGCAAAGGGTATAATTCGCGGGATTATCCCCAGTCATCCGCAGCAGCGGCCGGTCGGACTTGAAAACCGGCCTGAAACCGCGAGGCTCTTGCTCTCATGGATGGCTGCAAGCATCTCTTCCCTGCCGGTGGTGACGTGAGTACAAACCTGATCCGCGAGTTCTTCGAATCTTCGCAACTCGCAGGCGGCAACGCCGATTACGTCGAATCGCTGTATGACGCCTGGCTGGCCGACACCGCGTCGGTTCCGTCCCAATGGGCTACTTATTTCGACAGTTTCAAGGGCCGCGAGTCGGGCGATGTATCGCACCTCGGCGCGATCGCGCGGATCGAGGCTGCACAGAAGCAGGGCCAGCGTGGCCGCAGCGCCATGCCGATGAGCGACGCACACGCGCGCAAGCAGGCCGGCGTGCTGCGCCTGCTCACCGCCTACCGTTCGCGCGGCCACCTCGCTGCCGACCTGGATCCGCTCGGCCTGACCGAGAACATGCCCGCGCCCGATCTGGGCCTGGCCTTTCACGGCCTGAACGACGCCGACCTGGACACCGAATTCGATACCGGCAACTACGCCGGTAGCGGCCAGCGCATGAAGCTGCGGGAGCTGCTGGGACGGTTGCAGAAGACCTACGCCAGCACGATCGGCGCCGAGTTCATGCATATCAGCAATCACGAGCAGCGCAACTGGATCTACAGCCGCCTGGAGAAGGCCGCCGGCGACAGCGGACTGGACAAGGCCGGCAAGCAGCGCGTGCTGAGCAGTCTCACCGCCGCCGAAGGCCTTGAGCGCTACCTGCATACCAAGTACGTCGGCCAGAAGCGCTTCTCGCTGGAAGGCGGCGACAGCCTGATCCCGATGATCGACGACATCGTGGTTGCCGCCGGCGACAACGGTGTGCGGGAACTGGTCATCGGCATGGCCCATCGCGGCCGCCTCAACGTGCTGGTCAACATCCTGGGCAAGCCGCCGAAGACCTTGTTCAACGAATTCGAAGGCAAGTTCGACCATCCCGACGACCCGGCCCATTCCGGCGACGTGAAGTACCACATGGGCTTCTCCGCCGACGTCAGGACACCCAAGGGTGGCGTGCACGTGGCGCTGGCGTTCAACCCGTCGCACCTTGAAATCGTCAACCCGGTGGTGGCCGGCTCCGTCCACGCGCGGCAGATCCGCCGCCACGACACCGAGCACAAGCAGTCGGTTGCCGTGCTGATCCATGGCGACGCCGCCTTCGCCGGCCAGGGCGTGAACATGGAACTGATGAACATGTCGCAGGCGCGCGGCTTCAGGATCGGCGGCAGCCTGCACATCGTGGTCAACAACCAGGTCGGCTTCACCACGTCCAACCCGCAGGACGCGCGTTCCACGCTGTATTGCACCGACCTGGCGAAGATGGTCAATGCGCCGGTGTTCCACGTCAACGGCGACGACCCCGAGGCCGTGGTACAGGTCACCCGCCTCGCCTGGGAGTTCCGCAAGGAATTCCGCAAGGACGTGGTGATCGACCTGGTCTGCTACCGCCGCCACGGCCACAACGAGGCCGATGAGCCGGCTGCCACGCAGCCGGTGATGTACCAGGTCATCCGCAAGCGCCCGACGACCCGCGACCTGTACCAGCAGCAGCTGGTCAAGCAGGGGGTGCTGGCCGAGGGCGAGGCACAGCAGCAGTTCGAGGCCTATCGCAAGCGGCTGGAGGACGGCGATACCGTCACCGACATCGACCCGTCGCCGGGCCGTGACATAGCGGTGGACTGGACGCGCTTCATCGGCGGCAAGCTGTCGACGCCCGTCGAAACCGGCGTCGACAAGGCGAAGCTGATCCGGCTGGCGCATTGCATCCTCGAGGTTCCCGCCGACATCACCCTGCAGCCGCGCGTGGGCAAGATCTACGACGACCGGCGCAAGATGGCTGCCGGCGAGCAGCCCGGCGACTGGGGCTTCGCCGAGAATCTGGCCTATGCCAGCCTGATCGACGAAGGCCACAACCTGCGCCTGGTCGGCCAGGATGCCGGCCGCGGCACGTTCTTCCATCGTCATGCCGTGCTGCATGACCAGAAGGACGGCCATACCTTCATGCCGCTGGCCATGGTTCGCGCCGGTGCCGACGTCGAGGTGATCGACTCGCTGCTGAGCGAGGAAGCGGTGATGGCGTTCGAATACGGCCACGCCACCATGGATCCGGACACCCTGCACATCTGGGAGGCCCAGTTCGGCGACTTCGCCAATGGCGCGCAGGTGGTGATCGACCAGTTCATCAGCTCGGGCGAGTCGAAATGGAACCGCCTGTGCGGTCTTGCCCTGTTCCTGCCACACGGTTACGAAGGCCAGGGCCCGGAGCATTCCTCGGCGCGGCTCGAGCGTTTCCTGCAGCTTTGCGCGTTCGACAACATGCAGGTGTGCGTGCCGACGACGCCGGCGCAGGACTTCCACATGATCCGTCGGCAGATGCTGCGCCCGGTGCGCAAGCCGCTGATCGTGATGACGCCGAAGTCGCTGTTGCGCCACAAGCTGGCCGTGTCGTCGCTGGACGAGCTGGCCAGCGGCAGCTTCCAGCTGGTGATCGGCGATCATCGCAAACTTGCCGCGAAGAAGGTCAAGCGCGTCGTGCTCTGCTCGGGCAAGGTCTACTACGACCTGCTCGAAGCGGCAGAAAAGGACGAACTCAACGATGTCGCCATCGTGCGCGTGGAGCAGCTCTACCCGTTCCCTCGCTCCGAAGTCACCGCCGAGCTGGACAGGTACCCTGCTGCGAAGGAAGTGATCTGGTGCCAGGAAGAACCCATGAACCAGGGCGCGTGGTTCCAGATTCGCCACCACTTGCAGGCCTGCATTGGTCAGAAGCACAGCCTCTCCTACGCCGGACGCGCACGCTCGCCTGCTCCGGCAGCCGGACATCTGAGCACGCACAACGCCGAACAGACGGCACTCGTCGAACAGGCACTGACCGCACCGGTCGGTACCGACCACGCAGCTGAATGAATTCACTCAAGAGCCCTGATATGTCCATCGAACTCAAAGTCCCCGTCCTGCCCGAGTCCGTCTCCGACGCCACCATCGCCAGCTGGCACAAGAAGGCCGGCGACGCGGTGAAGCGGGACGAAAACCTGGTCGATCTCGAAACCGACAAGGTGGTGCTCGAAGTGCCTTCGCCGGTGGATGGCGTGCTCAAGGAAATCCGGCACCAGGTCGGCGACACGGTGAACAGCGAACAGATCATCGCCATCATCGAGGAAGGCGCCACCGCGGCCGCCTCGGCTCCCGCCCCTGCCGCAGCCGCTCCCGCTCCCGCTGCTGCCGCACCGAAGGCCGCTGCCAAGGGCAGCGAAGATCTCTCCCCCGCCGGTCTGCGCGTGGCCACCGAGGAAAAGATCGACCCGTCCAGGGTGACCGGCACCGGCCGCGATGGCCGCGTGACCAAGGAAGACCTGGTCAACTACAGCAAGGGCGGCAGCGCCCCGGCCGCGCCGGCGTCGGCGCCTGCAGCGAAGCCGACGCCGGGCGCACGCCCGGAAGAACGCGTACCGATGACCCGCATGCGCGCACGCATTGCCGAGCGCCTGATGCAGTCGAAAAACTCGATCGCCATGCTGACCTCGTTCAACGAGGTGAACCTGGCCGAAGTGGTGAAGATGCGCAAGGCGCTGGGCGACGCGTTCCAGAAGGAGCACGGCATCAAGCTCGGCTTCATGAGCTTCTTCGTCAAGGCTGCCGCCGAGGCACTCAAGCGCTACCCGTTCGTCAACGCCTCGGTCGACGGCAACGACGTGATCTATCACGGCTACCAGGACATCTCGATCGCCGTGTCCACCGACAAGGGCCTGGTCACGCCGGTGCTGCGTGACGTGCAGGACATGAGCTTCGCCGAGGTGGAACAGGGCATCGCCGACTACGCCACCAAGGCGCGCGCGAACAAGCTGTCGCTGGACGACCTGCAGGGCGGCACGTTCACCATCACCAATGGCGGCACGTTCGGTTCGCTGCTGTCCACGCCGATCGTCAACCCGCCGCAGAGCGCGATCCTCGGCATGCACACCATCAAGGAGCGCGCCATCGTCGAGAACGGCCAGATCATCGCCGCGCCGATGATGTACATCGCGCTGTCCTACGACCATCGCATCATCGATGGCAAGGACGCGGTGCTGTTCCTCGTCGATATCAAGAATCAGCTTGAGAACCCGCAGCGGATGCTGCTCGGCCTCTGATGATGCGGGAACGGGAAACAGGGAACGGGGAACGGCAAGAGCCGCCGCCCGTGTTCCCCGTTTCCCGTTCCCTGTTCCCGCTTTCAAGGACACCAAAACCATGAGCGACAAATTCGATGTCATCGTCATCGGCGGCGGTCCGGCCGGTTATCACGCAGCCATCCGCGCCGCCCAACTGGGCCTGAAGTGCGCCGTGGTCGACGCGTTTGCAGGCAAGGACGGCAAGGCGGCGCTGGGCGGCACCTGCCTCAACGTGGGCTGCATTCCGTCCAAGGCCTTGCTCGACTCGTCCAAGCAGTTCTACAACATCGCGCACAACCTGCCGGTGCATGGCATCACCGTGGAGAACGCCAAGGTCGACCTGGCCACCTTCATCGGCCGCAAGGACAAGATCGTCAAGCAGTTCACCGGCGGCGTCGCGCAGCTGTTCAAGGCCAACAAGATCACCAGCTATTTCGGCAAGGGCAGGCTGCTCAAGGATCGGCAGGTCGAGATCACCGGCAACGACGGCAGCAGGCAGACCATCAGCGCCACCAACGTGATCCTGGCCTCGGGCTCGGTGCCGATCGAACTGCCCTTCGCCAGGTTCGATGGCAAGCACATCATCGATAACGCCGGCGCACTGGATATCCATGAAGTGCCCAAGCGCCTCGGTGTGATTGGCGCGGGCGTGATCGGCCTGGAGCTGGGCAGCGTCTGGCGCCGCCTCGGTGCCGAAGTCACGGTGCTGGAAGCGCTGCCCGAGTTCCTCGGCGCCGCCGACACCGACATCGCCAAGGTGGCGCTGAAGGAATTCGGCAAACTCGGCCTCGACATCAAGCTGGGCGCCAAGCTGGCCAAGGCCGAAGTCAAGACCACGCCCGACAAGAGCGGGGAAGTCCACCTCACCTATACCGACAAGGACGGCGATCACAGCCTGGTCGTTGACAAGCTGCTCGTGGCCGTCGGCCGTCGCGCCTACACCGAAGGCCTGCTGGCCGACGACAGTGGCGTGCAGCTCGACGAGCGCGGCCGCATCGTGGTGGACGAGCACTGCCACACCGGTGTGGACGGCGTCTGGGCTGTCGGCGATGCCGTGCGCGGACCGATGCTGGCGCACAAGGGTTTCGAGGAAGGCATGGCCGTGGCCGAGTGGATCGCCGGCAAGGCGGGCCACGTCAACTACGACACCATCCCCTGGGTGATCTATACCGAGCCGGAGATCGCCTGGGCAGGCAAGACCGAGAAGCAGCTGAAGGAGGAAGGTGTACCGTACAAGGTCGGCAGCTTCCCGTTCGCCGCGATCGGTCGCGCCGTGGCCATGAACGAGGCCGTCGGTCAGGTCAAGATGATCGCCCACGCCGAGACCGACCGGATTCTCGGTGTGCACATGGTCGGCCCCGGCGTCTCGGAGCTGATCGCCGAGTGCGTGGTGGCGATGGAGTTCAAGGGTTCGGCCGAAGACATGGCCCGCATCATCCATGCGCACCCGACCTTGTCCGAAGCCGTGCACGAGGCAGCACTCTCGGTCGACAAGCGCGCCATCCACAAGGGCAATTGATCGGTCGATCCGGCGCATATCGGCCCGCTCGTGGCGACATGGGCGGGCCGAATGTATTGTAGGAAACCCTCAGACACGGATATCCCATGCCCCAACCCACCGCCCTCTGCGTCTATTGCGGCTCCAGCAGCGGCAGACATCCCGACTACGCCGAACAGGTGCGCGCATTCGGTGCCGAGATGGCACAGCGCGGCATCGCCCTGGTCTACGGTGGCGGCAAGGTGGGTTTGATGGGCGCGCTGGCCGACGCCGTGATCGCGGGCGGCGGCGAGGTCATCGGCGTGATCCCGCGTCAGCTGGTGGAACTGGAGGTCGCCCATCCCGGCTTGAGCCAACTGGTGGTGGTCGACACCATGCACCAGCGCAAGACGCGCATGTATGAGCTCTCCGATGCCTTCGTCGCCCTGCCCGGCGGCTTCGGCACCATGGACGAGATGTTCGAGATGCTGACCTGGGCGCAGCTCGGCCTGCATCGCTATCCCTGCGCATTCTTCGACATGCGCGGCTATTACCACGGCCTGCGCAGCATGCTGGATCACATGGTTGCCGAGGGTTTCGTCAAGCCCGGTCAGCGCGACAGCGTGTGGTTCGGCGACTCGATGCCGGCCCTGTTCGACTGGATGGCCAGCTATGACGGCGGCAACGCATCGCGCGTCATCGGGCCGGCCAGCGTCAAGGCCTGAGAACGGAGAAAGGCGATGGCTTCATTGCTCACTTTTCGCATCCATGACGACGATGCCGGCTATCGCGCCGGCATCGAAACGATCGACGCCGACGCGCTGTCGCCCGGTGAGGTACTGGTCAAGGTCGCGTACTCGTCGGTGAACTACAAGGACGCTCTGGCCGGCACCGGCAAGGGCCGCATCCTGCGCCGCTACCCGCTCAACGGCGGTATCGATCTGGCCGGCCACGTGGTCGCCTCGACCGCGCCGCAGTTCAGGGAAGGCGATGCCGTGCTGTGCACCGGCAGCGGCTTGTCCGAGACACGCGACGGCGGCTATGCCGAATATGCCCGACTGGACGCGCGCTGGACGATTCCGCTGCCGGATGGCCTGAGCCTGCGTGAAAGCATGATCCTCGGCACCGCCGGCTTCACCGCCGCGCTGGCCCTGCTGCGCATGCAGGACAATCGCCAGACGCCGGAACTCGGGCCGATCGCCGTGACCGGTGCCAGCGGCGGTGTCGGCATGCTGGCGATCGACATTTTCAGCCGTGCCGGCTACGAGGTGCACGCGATCAGCGGCAAGCCGGCGCACTTCGATTTTCTGCGTGAACTCGGCGCCAGCGCCTGCCTCGACCGCCATCAACTCGCCTTCAGCGGAAAACCGCTGGACTCGGCCCGTTTCGGCGGCGCGCTCGACAATGTCGGCGGGGCGACGCTGGCCGGCCTGTTGCCGCTGGTCAACCCGTACGGGAATGTGGCGATTTGCGGCAATGCCGGCGGCGTCGACTTCGCCAGCACCGTGCTGCCCTTCATCATCCGCGGGGTGAGCCTGCTCGGCGTGGCCTCGGCCGGTACTGCGCGTGACATCCGCGACGAGGTCTGGCAACGACTGGCCAGCGAATGGAAACCGCGACAACTCGATCGCATCGCCACCCGTGAAATCAGCCTTGATGAACTGCCGCAGGTATTTGCAGCTATGCTCGCCGGAAAGTCGTTCGGGCGCAGCCTGGTGCGCATCGCCCCCACAGTTTGACGAACAAATGATTGGAAGTACCATCATCACGGCTTAGAATTACTGAAACCAGCAGGGAAATTTCAGCTTATGGCACGCATTCTGATCGTCGACGACTCGCCGTCGCAATTACTGGGCATCAAGCGAATCGTCGAAAAACTCGGGCACGAGACGCTGTCCGCCGAAGACGGTGCCGCCGGCGTCGAAGTCGCCAAGCAGGAAATGCCTGACCTGATCCTGATGGACGTGGTGATGCCGAACCTCAATGGCTTCCAGGCTACCCGCACCATCAGCAAGAACGCCGATACGGCGCACATCCCGATCATCCTGGTCACCACCAAGGATCAGGAGACCGACAAGGTCTGGGGCATGCGCCAGGGCGCCAAGGCCTATGTAACCAAGCCGATCAAGGAAGAGGAACTGGTCAAGGCGCTGCAGGAATTCCTGCCGACCTGAGATACCGCTGATCACCACATGAAAAACGGCGCTCCGGCGCCGTTTTTCATGAGCGGGTTGGGCTGGCTCTACTGGCGCGGATCGAAGCCCGGGAACGCCTCGTGCAGTGCCGCGTAGGCGGCACGCTGCGCCTCGTCTTCCGCCGCCGGTGCACGAATCGACAACTCTACCAGCTGATCGCCGGCGTGCGTTCCGGGCATGCCACGCCCCTTGAGGCGCAACTTGCGCCCCGACTGCGAACCGGGCGGAATGCGCAGGTCGACCGTGCCGGCCAGGGTCGGCACCGGCACACTGGCGCCCAGCGCAGCTTCCCACGGGGTAATCGGCAATACGTGGACGACGTTTCGTCCCTCAAGGCGGAAGCGCGCATCGTCGCGAATGCCCACTTCCAGCAGCAGGTCGCCGTTCGGGCCGCCGGCCATGCCGGGCTGGCCCTGTCCGGACAGCCGGATGGTTTGTCCGGACTGGATTCCGGCGGGAATCCTCACCTCGAGCACGCGCTCGCCACCGGCCGGATCACGCATGGCCAGCCGCGTGCGGCCGCCATCGAAGGCCGTCTGCAGGTCGATCTGCACCGACGCCTGCACGTCGTGACCGCGACGCGGCCGCGGCTGGCCACGCTGGGGGCCACCAGCGCCGCGCCCGAACAGGCTCTCGAAGAAGTCGCTGAAGTCGCCGTCGGCATCGCCGCCAAAGCCCGACTGGCCCTGCCAGCCAGGCGGCGGCCGGAATTGCTCGCCCTGGCGATAACCGCCCGCGCGCAACTGGTCGTAGGAGCGCCGCTTCTCGGCGTCCTTGAGCACTTCATTGGCCTCGTTGATCGCCTTGAACTTCTCCTCGGCGCCGGCATCCTTGTTTTTGTCGGGGTGATACTTGCGCGCCAGCTTGCGATACGACGCCTTGATCTCGGCCTCGCTGGCATCCGGTTTCACCCCCAGGATCTCGTAATAATCTTTGAATTCCACGCAAGCTCCCGATCACTGGCATTGCAAGCCGCAAGGCTGCGGCCCGCAGTGGCTCATTATCCACCGCGAACCGCGCCCGGATACAGCGCCGAGATTACCCTGCGGTGTTGATGGTGATGCGCCGCGGTGTGGTTTCCGGCTTCTTCGGAATCGAGATTTCCAGCACGCCATGCCTGCCCTGTGCGCTGATGTGATCGGCGTCGGCGCTCTCCGGCAGCGCGAAGCGGCGATGGAACACGCCATAGACCCGCTCCTGACGGGTCAGCTTGCCGCTGCTTTCGTCATCGTCGACCTTGCGCTCGCCCTTGATGGTGAGAATGCTCTTGTCCATGCTCACCTCGATCGTGGCGGGGTCGACACCCGGCACGTCGACCAGGATCAGAAAGCGCTTGTCTTCCTCGCGAATATCCACACGCGGTGCCCACTGGCTGGTCTCGACGGTGGACTGATCGCTTTCCTCGGGCGCGAAAAAGCGGTTGAACACACGCCGGACATCTTCGTACGAACCGCGCTCGGGGCTCCAGATGGAATGACGACTCAGATTCATGTCACTGCCTCCTCGAAGTTGATTTGCGGCACGATTGCCGCCTGTGCTGCAAAATAGGTGCTGCCCCGGCCGATTCAAGGTGACCAGCCACGGTTGCGCCCCTCGGTACGGAATCCCCCCCGCCCGCCACGCCATCCGAGCCCGACATGACCATTCAGCCTGGCGACAAGATTCCCGATACGGCCATCCAGATCGTCGACCGCGAGGCCCGTAACGGGCACACCGCAGCACTGTTTGCGCAACGCAAGGCGCTGCTGTTCGGTGTCCCCGGCGCCTTCACCCCCACCTGCTCGAACAAGCACCTGCCCGGCTACGTCGCGCACTATGCCGAGTTCCAGGCACGCGGCATCAGTGTCATGTGTCTTGCCGTCAACGACGCCTACGTGATGCAGGCATGGGCCGCCAGTCAGCAGGTTCCCGCCGGCCTGCTGATGCTGGCCGACGGCAACGCCAGCTTCACCCGTGCCCTGGGCCTGGAACTGGACGGCACCGCCTTCGGCATGGGCTGGCGTGCACGCCGCTTTGCCCTGTACGCGGAAGACGGCGTGGTGCGGCAGCTGCAGCTGGAAGCACCCGGCGAGCTGCGCGTATCCACCGCCGAGGCAATGCTGGCGGCGATCGGGGAGTGAGGTGGTTGTGACGCCATGCTGACTGACGTCGAGGCCGGAGCCGCAAGGATCTTTTGGCACTCCTCGGC
>JAJXYE010000320.1 GCA_021780735.1 Pseudomonadota bacterium
ACTTCGCGCGGAACATCGCGGCCGCTGGTGAGCTTGTTCGGGCTGCCGGTGTAGTGGAACAGCCGTCCGCCGCGGCGCAGTACGCGCGCAAGCTGCTCGTAGAACGCCTGCGCATACAGCTCGCTATACCTCAGGAGCATGTTCACTTCTCCCGGGTTTGCGAGGGGTATGGCGGACGCGGTGGTCAGCAAGGTACAGAAAGCAGGTTGGGCGCTTGTTGCCTCACCGGACGATGGGCTGCGGGATGCTTGGCAGGTCGGATCAGGGTTATCGCGCCATCCCTCCAGCATCAGGGCGGGCATGGTGGCCGCGAAGCAGGCCGGCTGCTGCGCGTCGCGTGCGTCCGGTAATCAGGAAATGAATCCGACCCGGTTCCCGGGCGGGTTGAGCTGGCTCGGGTTACTGTGCCACGCCGTCGCGGTCCGTTCTCGCGAAGATGGCTGCCAACGCCAGCATGATCAGTGCGGGCAAGCCCAGCGCGCCGCCGCCGCCGGAGCCTGATCCACTGGACGGCGGTGTGGGGGGCGGTGCGGTGGCCGTGACCGTGGTGGTGAGGCTGGCCGCATTGTTGGCCGTGTTGGGGTCCGGCTGGTTCGAGCTCACGGACGCGTTGAATGTATCGCTGCCCGTTGAAGCGGCCGTTACGGTGATCGTCGGTTGCCACTGCGACTGGGGCGCGAGCGTTGGCAAGGTGCAGGTGGCAGTGTTACCGCTGGTGCCGCAACTGCCTCCTGCGGCCGACGCTGAGGCGAAGCTCAGGCCCGAAGGCAGGGGCACGGTGAGCGTGACGCCGGTGGCTGTGATCTGCGTATCGCCATTGCTGACCGTGAAGCTGTACGTTATTTGCTGGCCCACGGTGATGCTGGATGCGCTGCCCGAGGCGGTCAGCGCCAGGTCGACGCCCGAGTCGTAGAGGTAGACATAGCCCAGGCCCGTACCGACGCCGTGCGCGCCCACCAGCGCCGTCGATCCATCGGAGGACAGCACAGTGCTGGTGCCGAAGCCGTCGGCACCGCTCGTTCCCGGATCGGGCAGGCTCAGTGTCGGCTGAGTCGACCACGTCCCGCCCGTCTGGCGGAAGACGTAGGCGACTCCAGTGTTGCCGGAAGGCATCGTGTTGCCCACGCTGCTGTAGGCGCCGGCCAGCAGCGTACTGGCATCGGTGGACAGCGCGATGCTTTCGCCGAAAGCATCATTCGCGGTCGCTGCCGGATCGGCGAAGGTGACCGATGGCGTCGTCGGCCACACGCCGCTGGCCTGCGTGTAGAGATAGATGGCACCGGCGCCGCTGGCAGTGACCGCAGAGCTCGACAGCGCCGTGGTCCCGTTGCCGGATAGTGCGACGTTGCTGCCGAAGTGATCGTTGGCCGCACCGACGGGATCGTTCAGGGTTGCGGCGTAAGCCCATGCACCCGAGCTATTGCCGAAGACATAGGCAGCACCGGTGTTGCTCAATGCACCGCTCTCCTGCGGATCGCCGACCAGCGCGGTATGGCCATCGGCCGAGATGGCGACGTCGTTACCCAGGCTGAAGTTCCCCGGGCCGCCCTTGATGGTGTAAACCGGCGTCGACGTCCATTGGCCGGAGGTCTGGGCGTAGATGTAGGCCCGCCCTTCCGAGGCTGCGACCGGATCGATGTAGCCAGGCGATCCGATCAGCGCGGTATCGCCGTTTGCACTGGTCGAAACGCTGTGCCCGAACATGTCGCCCGACGTCGCGGTGGGATCCGAGAAAGTCACGGTTGGTGCCACGCCCCATGTGCCGCCGCTTTGCGCGAATACGTAGACTTTCCCGGCATAGCCCGATGCGCCCGGCGCGCCGATCAGCGCGACTGTCCCGTCTGCCGACAGTGCAACGCTGAAACCGAACAGGTCGTTTGCCGTCGCGCCCGGGTCCAGGAAAGTGGTCGTCGGCGTGCTGGACCAGGTGGCGCCGCTGCGTGTGAAAATGTAAACCCTGCCCGCCGCACTGTCCTCTCCGAAGGCGCCCACCAGCGCGGTGCTGCCGTCGGCCGAGACCGCGGCGCTGGACCCGAACTGGTCGGCGGCCGTGGCGTTGGGATCCTGGATCGAAAATCGGGTGCTGAGTAGCGGATCGACCGTCACCGGATACGCCGCGTTGCGCGTATCGACGACGAGCGCCAGATCATGACCATGCAACACCATGCGGGCCGGCAACGGGCGGTGCCGCGCGTCGTATGCGAACAGACCGCCGTAGTGCAGGACCGTCCTGCCTCCGGCATCCTGCAGATCAAGTCCGTCGCGATCCGGACGGGCCTGCAAAGAAGTGCGCCATGCGAACTGCAGCGTCGTGGTCGCCGCGGGGCGGGCAGGCCGGTCGAGCGTGAAACCCTGTTCGATGCCCAGCGGGCTGTTCACGTACCACTCGGCCACACCTGACGATACGCGTGCTCGCGCGCCGCTCGCCTCGCGGCGGAACACCGGCCGCGCGTTCAGCGGCAGGGCATGTGCATCGAGTCGGTATCCGTTGAGCTGCAATGCAAACGTGCGGCCATCCGACAGGCGGAAGATCGCATTCTCGTTCCTGAGCCTGGCGTCGAGTTGCTGCGCGGGATTGCAGAAGGCTGCGCCGCCGGCATCCGATCGCACTTGCCAGGAATCGGGCAGATGCTGCGCCATGGCGCGCGCCACGACCGGACCCAGTGAAGCCGGCATCGTGTCGGACGGCATCCGCGATGGTCGATGGCCTTCGCCAGCGCAGGCAGCCTGATGGACTGCCACGAGAACCACGCTGGCCAGGACGCACCCTGCGGCGCGCAACACGGATGTCAGACGCATCGATCGATCCCCGAGGCCGCTGCGGCGATCAGGCGCTGGATCGGCGCCCCGCCGTGGCATGCCATCACATGCTCCCGGTGCGTCTGCTGCGCACCGCCCCTGTCACTCCCCCTCCCGCCACCGTGCATGCGGCGAAAGCACGACGGACGATGCGTGACACAAATCGTGTGGTCAACATACAAAAGCGTAAAAAAATCAGCCTTTCAGGCGCGCAGGCCAGCCGTTCTGCCAGGGCGCCACCCGACAGAATGGGCCGGTTCCACCTGATCGCGTTCTGTGGAGCAAGTCCCGTCCGTTCTCACCGCCGCATCGCCAGCACCCCGTCCAGCGCCAGTCGGGCCTTGAATCCGGATTTCTCCAGCCGCTTCGCCACTTCGCGCGGAACATCGCGGCCGCTGGTGAGCTTGTTCGGGCTGCCGGTGT
>JAJXYE010000062.1 GCA_021780735.1 Pseudomonadota bacterium
GGAAATGGATCTGGTGCGCCGCGCCGCGAACTTCTCCTACATGGATGGGGAGGTGTTCGTGTTCATGGACGCGGAGGATTACACCCAGTATCTGCTGTCACCGGAACTGGTCGGCGACAACGCCGGTTACATCGTGGAAGGCGTCGAGGGCTACTACGTGCAGGTCATCGACGATGCACCCGTGGGCCTGCAGGTGCCGACCAGCGTGATCCTCACCGTGGTCGATACCGCGCCGGAAATGAAAGGCTCCAGCGCGACCAAGCGCAACAAGCCGGCCAGGCTCAACACCGGCATTGAAGTGCAGGTGCCCGAGTACATCAGCAATGACGAGAAAGTGTGGGTAAACACACTGACCGGAGAGTTCGCGGGTCGCGCGTAAGCCGACATGGCATTGCCCGGCATTTGCTGGGCACGCTGTGGTGCGCCATGGCTGTCCAGACCGCACGGGCGCTGCCTCCCGGCAAGACTGCTGGAACCTGGCCCGAGCCGGTAGCCCGGTTCATCCAGTGCAGCGATCACTCCCTGCATTTCGCTGGCGAGTTCAATGGCAACCATTCGGCGCGCGATGCCGAGGTCAACCGCAGGATGGACGCACTGCGCTGCAACTCGTTGCCGGGCGACTTGCAGGCGCTGCGCAAACACTACCGCGCCGATGCCGGCATCAACGCGCGGCTTGCGACCTTCTATGACGATGGCATGCCGAACGGAGCCGCATCGGACAACTGATCAGACGTGCATCACGGTCTGCGCCCAGCTGGTGCAGAATCAACGCTCCGACGTGGGCTCAGCGAAACCATCATGCCATCCAGCGACTACTCGCTACGTACCCATGCGATCGAGAGCCTGACCCGGATCAAGCGTCCGGACGTGCCATTACGGGTGGTAGTACGTAATACCGCGGCCGTCATCCTGCCGCTGGGAGTCGGCATGGCGATGGGCTATCCACAGATCGGGCTTGGCGTGGGAGCGGGCGCGCTGAACACGATGTTCTCCGATCAGCCCGGGCCCTATCGCCAACGCCTGCGGCAGCTGCTGCTGGCCGCATTGGCAGCGACGCTGGCTTCCCTGGTCGGACTGACGATCGGTGGTCAGTTGCTGCCGATGCTGCTCGCCACCGCTGCATTCGGCTTCTGCAGCGGGCTGCTGGTGGTATTTGGCACCGACACGGCCAGAGTCGGCATGACCAGCATGATCCTGCTGGTGGTCACCGCCTCGACACCTGCCTCCCTGACTGGCGCTCTTGAGGGTGCCGCGCTGATCCTCTGCGGCGGCCTGTTGCTGGCCAGCTTTTCGCTGGCGGGATGGCCGCTGCAGCGCTACTGGCCGGAGCGCTACGCCCTGGTCGGGGTTTACCGTGGCCTGGCCGCACTGGCGGCACAGTCGACTCAAAACGGAGCCGACGTTCCCGCGCTGAGTGACGCGATGACTGCCTTGCAGCACACGCTGCTCGGTCGCCACCGGGCTCACGGACGCGCGATGGAATCTTTCGGCGTACTGCTGGAACTGGCCGAGCGGATCCGCCTGGAGCTCACCGCCATGACCGAGTTGCTGGCCGAGTCCCCTGTCCCATCGGATCTTCGGGCAGGCGTTGCCGGCGTACTGGCGGCGATTGCCGACGCCCTGGAACGAGGCGACTCCCCCACCCGTGCGGCCGAGTTGCTGCAAGCCCTGCGTGCCAGCCTGCCATCCGCCGCCGATGATGCTCGTCCCGGCAATGGCTCGACCCGACACAGTCATGCGCTGATCGGCCAGCTCGCTGCCGCCGTGCGCAACACCGACTGGGCAGGCGGTCGTGGTGAGTTGCGCGCCAGCACGGCAGAAACCCGGCTACCTGACGCCCTACGCGGCGCCGCCACGTGGGCCACCTTGCGTGCCACCCTCACCTACCGTTCGGTGGCATTCCGCCACGCCGTGCGCATGGCAGTCTGCCTGAGCATCGCCCTGTGGATGTCCCGTGCACTGCACCTGCCGCATGGCTACTGGCTGCCGATGACCGCCGCCATCGTGCTGCGGCCGGACTTCGCCGCCACCTTCAATTTCGGACTGCTGCGCGTACTCGGCACCGTGCTTGGCCTGGTACTCACCACCGTGCTGCTGTACGTCACGCCAAACGCACCCCTGGCCCATCTCGCCCTGATGGCGGTGCTTTGCATGGGCTTCCGCTACCTCGCCACGGCGCATTACGGCATGGCCGTCGCAGCACTCACCGGCACCGTCGTCATCCTGCTGTCCTTTGAAGGCGTCAACCCCGCGTCAGCAGTGGCCGACCGGGTCGTCAACACGGCGCTTGGCTGTGGCATGGCCTTGCTCGCCTATCTGGCCTGGCCCACCTGGGAACGGACGCGTGCGCCCGATGCACTGGCAGACATGCTGAACGCCTACGCAAGCTACCTCGACGCGCTGGCGCATCCGGCGCATGGCCAGGCCATACGCAACGCACGCACAGCCGCACGCACTGCACGAACCAATGCCCAGGCCTCCATCGAACGCATGCGCGGCGAACCCGCCACTCCAACGCCACTGCTGGCGCTGGCGCAAAACCTCTTCGCCAACGGCAACCGACTGGCGCGGACGTCGATGACCCTGGAAGCCAGCCTCGATGATCTCGCACGGCTGCCAGAGCCAGAACATTTCCAGCGTTTCGTTGAACACAGCGCCGACGCCCTGCGCATGATTTGTGCCGCACTTCGCACGCAGCAGCCGCTGGATGATTGGCCCGACCTGCGCAATCAACAACTTGCTCTGGCGAGCAGGCTGGAGCGAGCCAACGAGGTCGCCGCGACGGAGGTTCTGGTGCTGATCAGCGATCGCCTGGTCGACAACATCGATACACTGGCCCATCTACTCCATCACGGTCGGAAAATGACTGGCCAAGCCTAGGAGTGTGGGCGGTAGAAACTTTGGATAGCGAGATTGGGCTATCGCCATGGGACGCGTCTATCGGAGGGTGCGCATAGTTATTCTATGCAAGCCCGACGAGAGGCGTGGCCTATGGATGAGAGCACCATCGCAGCCCAAAGATTTCTGCCGCCCACGCTCCTAGGCAAAAAAAGGCGGGCCAGACATCCCCCCACCTTGGGTCAAGCAAGCCGCTCAAGGCAGGCCGGGCATGAAACGTACCCGAATTCAGGCAAGCGTGCCGCTGGCAGAATTCGTGCCCGGCTCCGATCCGCTACCGATGCGCGCAAGACCTCTGTGCACTTGTCGTACACGGTC
>JAJXYE010000424.1 GCA_021780735.1 Pseudomonadota bacterium
GTCTAAGCCGACCATGCAGCCGTGCCGGTGGCCCAGCGCGGTGATCGCCTTGAGGTCGAAGGCCTGGCCGTTGCGGTACTGCACGCCGGGCAGCATCACCAGGGCGATGCGCGATCCGTGTTCATCCAGCACGCGCTCGATCGCCTGCAGCGAGATCGTGCCATTCGATTCGTCCGCTTCCAGCTCGATCAGTTCGCTGGCCGGGTCGAAACCGTGGAAGCGCACCTGCGATTCCACCGCGTAGCGGTCGGTGGGAAAGGCGCCGGCCTCGATCAGGATTGCCGCGCGCTCCGCCGTGGGGCGGTAGAAGCTGACCATCATCAGGTGCAGGTTCACCCCCAGCGTGTTCATCGCCACCACTTCGCCGGGCTGCGCGCCGACTACCGCAGCGAGGTCGTCGCGCACGAACTCGTGGTAGTCCATCCATGGCAGGCGACCCTTGAAATGGCCTTCCACGCCCAGTTCGCCCCAGTAGTCCAGTTCCGCATTGACCGCTTCGCGCACGGCGCGTGGCTGCAGGCCGAGCGAGTTGCCGCAGAAATACACGCTGTCTGCGCCTTCGTGCGGCGGTATCAGGAACTCGTCGCGGAACCCGCGCAGCGGATCGGCAGCATCGCGGGCGCGCGCCCAGTCGATCGAGGCTTGGTAGTCGGACATGGTTTTTCCTTGCGGCGTTGCCTGGATGACAGCAGCGGCAGAAGCCGCTCCTGCGGCAGCCGATCGTGCCGTGACAGGGTTTATTTCAGCTGGGCGGCGAGGCTGGCGCAGCCCTTGTCGAACGCGGTTTTCCATGCGGCACCGGCCTTGGTCTCGCTGGGGCGCACGCAACGCAACTGGATCGCCAGGCCGTTTTTCATCCAGTAGTGCTCGGTATAGCTGAACTGGGTACCGTTTTCGCGCGCCGTGTAGATGTTGCTGTTCGGCGTCGGCGCCTCCGGCACGGCCTTGTAGCCGGGCAGGCCAAGCGCCTTGGCGGTGGCTTCGGCAATGAATTGCTGGAAGCTGTTGATGTCCGGAACCTGCTTCGTGGTGACGGTGACGCGGGCCAGACTGCTCTTGCCGGTTGGCGAGGGGTCGGGTACCTGGAACACCTGCGACTCGGGGTCGCCCTGGGTCTGCATGATGGCGAGCCAGCTGTCCGGTGTGTTGAAGGTGATCCGGCCGTCGGCCATGCTGACTTCCGCGGCATGCACGCTGGTGCCTGCCAGCAGCAAGCCGCCGAGCAGACCGAGGGCGAAGGTACGGGTGTGGCGCAGGAAACTCATGCTGATTCCTCGGAAATGGGGTTGGAGGCGAAGCGCTGCAGGGGCAGGCCGAGCCATTCCAGCGCGGTGCCATGGAACAGGCGGGCGCGCTCGCGCTCACCCAGTTTCAGCGCCTCGATGCCGCTGCCGGGCTCCTGTTCGCCCAGCGGGAAAGGATAGTCGGTGCCGAGCATCACCTGCTCGACGCCCGTCACATCCAGCAGATAGCGCAGCGCCTGATCGTCGTGCACGCAGGAGTCGAAGTAGAAGCGCTTGAGGTAATCGCGCGGATTGCGCGGGTTGTCGGTGGCGACCAGATCCGGGCGCATCTTGAAGCCATGCTCGATGCGGCCGATGGTGAAAGGAAAACTGCCGCCGCCGTGGGCCAGCATCACGCGCAGCCGGGGCAGCCGTTCCAGCACGCCGCCGAAAGCCAGGCAACAGGCCGCGCGTGCCTGCTCGGCCGGCATGCCGACCAGCCACGGCATCCAGTATTTGGGCATGCTGGCCATGCCCATCATGTCCCACGGGTGCACCAGCACCGCGGCGCCGAGATCGGCAGCGGCTTCGAAAAACGGGAACAGCTCGGGCGCATCCAGGTTCCAGTCGCCGCAATGCGAACCGATCTGCACGCCCTGCAGGCCCAGCTCGTCGATGCAGCGTTCCAGTTCGCGAATCGCCAGCTCGGGCGCCTGCAGCGGCACCGTGCCGATGCCGGCATAGTGGCGTGGATGATCGCGGCAGACTTCGCCCATGTGGTTGTTCAGATGGCGATGCAACTCCAGCGCCTGGTAGCCCGCGGCCCAGTACGAGAACAGCACCGGCACGGTCGAGATCACCTGCACGTCGACGCCGAAGCGGGCGTAATCGTCAATGCGGGTCTGCGGGTCGAAGGCCGAGTCCCAAACCTCGCGGAAAAAGCGGCTGTCCTTGTAGATGCGATGGCGGCCGCCGGTATGCGTCATCACCGGGAAACGGTCGTCGCCGAACTTGGCCGCCAGGTTGGGCCAGTCGCGAGGCAGGATGTGTGCGTGCGAGTCGATCTTGAGCATCGACGCAGTGTAAAACTTCCACGCGCGGGCGTCGCCTGTGCCCGCGCACGTCGGCGCTGGCGTGGCTACACGGCAAGCCCGCGCAGCGACGCGCCGTGAGGAGTCACGCTGAGCACCGAGCCCTGTTCGTACCAGTCGCCGAGCACGATGCGCTGGGCCGGCGCGCCGTCCAGCTCGAAATCGTGCACCGCCGGTCGATGCGTATGCCCGTGAATCAGCCGTGTCACGCCGGCATGGCGCATCGCCGCGGCGACGGCGTCGGCATGGACGTCCATGATGCTCTCCATGGTGCTGCCGGTATGCGCCTTGCTGTCCTCGCGCGCCCGGGCGGCCAACGCGCGGCGCGCGTCCAGCGGCATGGCGAGGATCTGCGCCTGCCACTGCGGCTGGCGTACCTGTTGGCGCACGGCCTGGTAGGCGAGGTCGTCGGTGCACAGCACGTCGCCGTGCATCAGCAACGTGGGCCTGCCCTGGATCTCGTGCACGGTGCCGTCGTCGAGCAGGCGCATGCCGGCGCGCTCGGCGAACGCCGGGCCGAGCAGGAAGTCGCGATTGCCGGCCATGAAGTACACCGGCACGCCGGCGTCATTCACCGCGCGGGTGGCGGCGGCAATGCGTTGTGGCAGTTCGGCGTCGTCATCGTCGCCGATCCATGCCTCGACCAGATCGCCGAGGATGTACAACGCGTCGGCCTGGCGAACTTCCTCGCTGCCGAGGTAGTGCTCGAACAGCGCGGTGATCGATGGCCGGCTCGGGTCCAGATGCAGGTCGGAAATGAACAGCGTGGCCATCGTGCCGATCAGCCCTTGCTGCGGTGTCGGGACGCTTTCCTGACCGGCTTCTTGCCGGCTTTGCTCGCTGCCGCCGTGCTGGCAGCGGGTTGGGCACTGCTACTGGCCGCGGCCGGTGGCGTTTTCT
>JAJXYE010000070.1 GCA_021780735.1 Pseudomonadota bacterium
CAAGCGGCCCCGGTCAGACCGGCTTGCGGCCTGACCGGGCGGTCGGCGCAGCCATACATGCGCCGGCGTATTGCACATCGCAGCCAGACACGCGATCGTTACGCCCCCGCAGTGCGCACCGTGCCACGGCGTTTCATCGGCCGGTTGTCGATCCCAGCGAGACGTTTTGATGACGAACAGCCCTGACAATCCGTCGCTTCCAGCCTTGCTGGAAGGTGTCGTCGACGGCATCCGGGAGCGCACCGTGCATGGCTGGGCCAGACTGGATGATGGCGGCTCGGGCCACGCCGATATCGAGGTTCATGACGGTGATGTCCTGCTCGGTCAGGGCGAGGCCAACCTGTACCGAGCGGATCTCGCTGCCGCCGGCAAGCGCGACGGGCACTGCGCATTCGCCATTGTGCTGGATCAGCTCCCCGCGCCCGGCACCGAGCTGCGGGTCATCGCCCGCTGCGGTGAGCGGGTGCAGGAGCTTGTCGGCAGCCCGCTCAAGACCGGCCTGACGGTGCCCGCGGCCGACATCCTGCCCCTGCCGATCGGCAACGCCCACCTGCAGGGCTCGCTCGATCAGTGCGGCCCACGGCGCATTCGCGGCTGGCTGCGCTGGCTCGACGGCAGCACCCGCCCGGCCATGCTTTCGCTGCACGAAGGCGTGCGGGAGCTGCTGCGCTTCCCGGCCAGCCAGTGGCGCGCCGACATTGCCGAACTGCAGCAGGGTGACGGCTGCTGCGGCTTCGATCTGGCCGTGCCCGAATCGCTCTGCGACGGCCAGTTGCACCGGCTTGAGCTGCGCCTGGCCGACACCGGCACGGAGCTGCTGAGTGCGCCGTTCACGGTGCGCATCACCCCGGCCGATCGTTTGCCGCAGGCCGCTTCGCGTTCGCCTGCACCTCTGCAGCGCGTCCCCGCTGCCGAGCCGGTGACGTTGTCGGTGATCGTCAACTTCTACAACATGCGGCGCGAGGCCGAGCGCACGCTCACCTCCCTGCGCAGCGATTACCAACGCGGCGCGGACGACCTGAGCTATGAGGTGCTGTGCATCGACAACGGCTCGCAGCCGCCGCTGGAGCCGGAGTGGGTCGCCTCTTTCGGGCCGCAGTTCCGGCTGATTCGCCCGAGCCGACTCGCCGCCTCCCCCTGCGCCGCGCTGAACGAGGCCGCGATGCAGGCGCGCGGCAGGTACCTGGCAGTGATGATCGACGGCGCCCACCTGCTCACGCCGGGCGTGTTCGAGCAGGCGCGACTGGCCTGGCAGCAGGATCCGCAAGCGGTGGTGGCGCTGCGCCACTGGTTCATCGGCGGCGACCAGCGCTGGCTGGCGATGATCGGCTATACCCGCGAGCAGGAAGACCGCCTGTTCGAACGCATCCGCTGGCCGGCTGACGGCTACGAGCTGTTCCGCATCGGCGCACCGATCGGCGAAAACCCTGAACCCTGGTTCGACGGGCTCAGCGAAAGCAATTGCCTGATGCTGCCGACCGCGCTGTATGACGCCATCGGCGGCTTCGACGAAGCCTTCGATCAGGCCGGTGGCGGGTTTGCCAATCTTGATCTGTGGCGCCGCACCAGCCTGGCGGCGCGGGGGCCCCTGGTGGCGCTGATCGGCGAAGCCAGCTTCCATCAGTTCCATGACGGCACCACCACCAACGTGGACGATAGCGAGAAGGATGTGCGCGTACGTGCCTACGCCAGTGCCTACCGCGCCCTTCGCGGGGAGGACTATGCCGGCGTGCATCGTGGCAGCCTCCACTTCCGCGGCCGGATGGCTTCGGAGTTCGCCAGCGGTGTACGTCAGCGCACGCTGCTGCCGATGCGCCTGGGCATCACCGGCGACGTCCGCCCGGGCCAGATGGCGCTGCATTTCGACGAGGGTGCGCAGACCTACCTGCAATCGGTATACGCCGAATGCGGCCTGCAGCGGGATGTCCGCTGGCTTGGCATGCCTGCCGGTGTGGCGCCGGCGGATCTGCTGAGCCTGCAGGAGATCATTTTCCAGTTGCGCCCCGATGCCGTCATCGCTGTCGGCGCCGAAACCGGCCTGGTGGCGTTCGTGGATACCTGCATGCATGCCGCCGGCCTTGCCGATGCCCGCATCCTGCATGCCGGCCCGACCGTGGCCACGGACGCGCCGGCACGCGTCACTGTGCTGACGGGAGCCGCAGCAGACCCGACCCTGCTCGCCACCGCGCGGCATTGGGTGGGCAGCGCGGAATCCGTGCTGGTATTGCACGCAACCGGCCCGGCCGGGAATTTCTCGGTGGAGACCCTGCGGGCCTGGGGCGGGCTGGTTTCCTACCGCTCCTGGCTGATCTGCCTTGGCACCCTGTTCGGCCAGCCATGGCTCGGCTACTCGATCCACGAGCACCTGCAGACCATTCGCGATTTCACCCACAGCCACCGATCCTTCGTGATCGATCGCAGCTGGAACCGGCAGTTGATCAGCACCTGTCCTTCCGGTTACCTGCGCAAGGTGGGCGACGCCTGCACTGCAGACAACTACGACGATTCACTGGACAGGCTGGAACCGGCCCGGCCGGCACTCCCGGAGAACCCGCAATGAACCGCTTCTGGCACCGCTATATCCAGCCACTGATCGACACCGTGCAGCCGCGCCGGATCATGGAGACGGGTGCGGATCGTGGCTGGAACACGCGCAATATCCTCGACTACTGCCGCGCCAGCGGCGCCCACGCCGACATCATCGACCCGGCGCCACAACCGAGCCTGCATGAGGTGCTGGCGCAATTCGGGCCAGCTGAGTATCGCTACCTGCCACTGAAGAGCGTGGCGGCCATTCCGCAGCTGGACACGCCAGACATCGCCCTGATGGATGGTGACCACAACTGGGCTACCGTCTACACCGAGTTGAACCTGCTGCACGCCCGGGCTGAACAGTACGGCCTGCCACCGCCGATCGTGCTGTCGCATGACGTGGCATGGCCTTATGCGCGTCGCGACATGTACTACAACCCGGACGATCTGGAGGCTTCGCAGAAGCATCCCTACGCCTATCGCGGCATGCTGCCGGGCGTGCCCGAACTGGTCGAACACGGCATGAATGGTGTCCTGGCCAACGCACTGCATGAAGGCGGCCCGCGCAACGGCGTGCTGACCGCGATCGAGGACTACATCGCCAGCAGTGGCCTCGAATTCACCTTCCGCAAACTGCCGTTTTTCAATGGGCTGGGCATCCTGGTGCCGGAGATCGGA
>JAJXYE010000354.1 GCA_021780735.1 Pseudomonadota bacterium
CGTTACCGCCCGTCGTCGTCACAAGAAGATCATCGGCCGCGCGAAGGGTTACTACAATGCCCGTCGCAAGGTGTTCCGCGTTGCCAACCAGGCCGTCATCAAGGCCGGTCAGTACGCGTACATCGGCCGCAAGCAGCGCAAGCGTCAGTTCCGCGCCTTGTGGATCGTGCGCATCAACGCCGCCGCACGCATGTTCGGGCTGTCCTACAGCCGCCTGATCAATGGCCTGAGCAAGGCTGGTATCACCGTTGACCGCAAGGTTCTCGCCGATATCGCCGTGCACGACATCAAGGCGTTTGAAGTGATCGCCGAGAAAGCGAAGGCCAGTCTGGCCGCTTGATCGTCGGACGCCGCCGCGTCGGCACGATATGATGTAAAGCAAGCGGGGAGAAGGCCACGGTCTTCTCCCCGTTTTCGTTTCTGTGGGGTCCTCAGTGGGAATCGCATCGATGGATGATCTTGACAGCCGCGCCCGGCAGGCGCTGGCCGAAATCGACAAGGCCGACGCGCTGGAGGTGCTCGATGCGCTGCGCGTTGGCCTGCTCGGCAAGAGCGGCATTGTCACCGCCGCGTTGAAGACCCTTGGCGGTCTTGCACCGGACGAGCGCAAGGCGCGTGGTGCCGAGGTCAACCGGATCAAGGAGCGCCTGGCTGACGCATTGGCTGCACGCAAACAGTGGCTGGAGCAGGTCGAACTGGATCGGCGGCTGGCCTCGGAGCAGCTCGACATCAGCCTGCCCGGTCGCGACGGCGAGCGCGGCGGCATCCATCCCATCACGCGCGCACTCGAGCGCATCGCGTCGATCTTCGCGCGGCTCGGCTACCAGCGTGCCGATGGCCCGGAGATCGAGGACGACTGGCACAACTTCGAGGCGTTGAATTTTCCACCGCACCACCCGGCGCGGGCGATGCACGACACCTTCTACTTCGCCGACGGCCGCCTGTTGCGCACGCATACCTCACCGGTGCAGATACGTGCCATGAAGGGGCGTCAGCCACCGATCCGCATCATCGCGCCGGGCAAGGTCTACCGCAGCGACTCGGATCAGACGCATTCGCCGATGTTCCATCAGGTCGAGGGCTTGCTGGTCGACGAGACCTCCAGCTTTGCCGACCTGAAGGGCACGCTGGCCGAATTCATTCGCGCATTCTTCGAGCGCGACTTCGAGATGCGTTTCCGCCCCAGCTACTTCCCTTTCACCGAACCTTCGGCGGAAGTCGATATCCGCTGGGACGCGCCGGACGGCTCGACCCGCTGGCTCGAGGTACTCGGCTGCGGCATGGTTCATCCCGAGGTGTTGAAGAACTGCGGCATCGATCCCGAGCGTTACACCGGATTCGCGTTCGGACTCGGCGTGGAGCGTTTCGCGATGCTGCGTTATGGCGTTTCCGATCTGCGCGCGTTCTTCGAGAACGACCTGCGCTTCCTCCGGCAGTTCGCCTGACCCGCAGACAGGAACCGAAAAGCATGAAATTTTCCGAGAACTGGCTGCGAGAGCTGGTCGAGATCAAGGCGGATCGTGCCGCACTGGCCCATGCGTTGACCATGGCGGGGCTGGAGGTGGAGGAGCTCACGCCGCTGGGCGAGGGCCTGGCCGGCGTGGTCGTGGCCGAAATCATCGCCGCCGACAAGCACCCCGAGGCCGATCGCCTGCAAATTTGCAAGGTGGACGCGGGACAGGGCGAGCCGCTGCAGATCGTGTGCGGCGCGCCGAATGCACGGGTCGGTATCAAGGTGCCACTGGCCATGGTCGGCGCCAGGCTGCCGGGCGATATCGCCATCAAGGCCGCCAGGCTGCGCGGAGTCGAGTCGCAGGGCATGCTGTGTTCGGCCCGGGAGCTGGCCATCGATACCGATGCCTCGGGTTTGCTGGAGCTGCCGCCGGACGCCCCGGTCGGCCAGCCGCTGGCCACTTGTCTGGGCCTGCCCGATGCCAGTTTTGAGCTCAAGCTCACCCCGAACCGGCCGGATTGCCTGGGCCTGTTCGGTCTGGCGCACGATGTCGCGGCACTGTTCGGCAGCAAGGTGCGGCTCGCCGCCCCGCCCGCCGCCGCGGTGACCTGTGATGCGCGCCGTGGCATTCGCCTGCAGGCCGGCAAGGATGCGCCACGCTATCTCGGGCGCGTCATCGAAGGCATTGATCCTGCAGCGCCCACGCCGCTGTGGATGACCGAGCGGCTGCGTCGCGCCGGGTTGCGCCCGATCAGCGCGGTGGTCGACGTGACCAACTACGTGATGCTGGAATTGGGGCAGCCGCTGCATGCGTTCGACAACGACGCGCTGCGCGGCGACATTGTGGTGCGCCACGCGCGTGCGGGCGAGACGCTGAAACTGCTCGACGGCAGCGAGGCAAGGCTGGACGAAGGATTTGTGCTGATTGCCGACGAGGACAAGCCGCTCGCGGTGGCTGGCGTGATGGGCGGATTCGACTCCCGTGTCACCGACGCGACCGGCAACGTTTTCCTCGAGTCAGCGCACTTCGCGCCGGCGGCCATCATGGGCCGTGCGCGCAAATTGGGATTGCACACCGACGCCTCCCATCGCTTCGAGCGCGGCGTCGATCCGCAGTTGCCGCAGCGCGCGCTGGAGCGCGCCAGCGACTTGCTGCTGGCGATCGCCGGCGGCCGCGCCGGGCCGGTGCTGGTTGCCGAGAATCTGGCGGATCTGCCCGTGCCGGTAGCGGTGGCGTTGAGGCGCGACCGCTTGCGACGGGTGCTCGGAGTCGACGTTGCCGACGCCGAGGTGCAGCGGATCTTCGTCGCCTTGGGCATGCAGATCGAGTCGACTGCCGATGGCTGGCAAGTCACCGCGCCCAGCAGCCGTTTCGATATCGAGCGGGAGGAAGACCTGATCGAAGAGGTTGCCCGCATCTTCGGCTACGACAACATCCCCACGGCGACCCCGGCAGGTGCGCTGACCCTGGCCATCGAGCCGGAGGCGCGCATCGGCGAGCTGGCGCTGCGTGAGCAGCTGGCAGCGCGCGGTTACTGCGAGGCGGTCAATCTTTCCTTCGTCGCGGCGGATCTGCTGGCAAGCTGGGGTTTCACCGAGCGGCTGGTGCCGCTGGCCAACCCGTTGTCGGCGGATCTGGCAGTGATGCGGCCGTCGCTGCTGCCGGGACTGATCGAGGCGCTGCGCCACAATCGCGCCCGACAGCAGGAGCGGGTGCGCCTGTTCGAGGTGGCACGGGTATTCCACCAGGGCGCGTCCCCGCGCGAAGCACCCTCTGTCCAAGACCGGACGTCGCCGCAAGCAGGCAATTCGCCGCTCGAGACCCCGAGCCTGGCCATCGTCGCCTGCGGCACGGCCCGCGCCGAACAATGGGGCGAGCCGGCGCGGACGCTGGATTTTCATGACCTGAAGGGCGATCTCGATGCCTTGATCGGCTGGGGTGGGCAGCCGCAGCGCTGGTCGGTGCATGCCGACGGCCTGCCGGCATGGTTGCACCCGGGGCGTGGTGCCCGTGTTGCACGCGATGGCGAGACTGTGGGCTATCTCGGTGCTTTGCACCCGCAGCTGGCCAGGGCGCTGGATCTCGGGGCCGACGTGCACGTGCTGGAACTGGCGCTGGAACCCGTGCTGACGCGCCGGCTGCCACAGGTACAGCCGGTATCGCGGTTTCCGCTGGTGCGCCGCGATATCGCGATGGACCTGCCCGAATCGGTCAGCTGGTCACAGATTGAGCAGCTGGTTCGCAGCACGCTCGGTGCACGTTTGCAGGAGTTGCGCCTGTTCGACCGCTATAGCGGCAAAGGTGTCGAAGCGGGCCGAAAAAGTCTGGCTATGGGCTTGATTTTACAGGACACATCACGCACGCTTACTGACGACGACGCGGATCGTTGCGTGCGCGAAGCGATTGACGCGTTGGAGCAGACATGCAGGGGAAAGTTGCGAGGATGAGATGGCGCTGACCAAGGCGGAAATGGCCGAGCGGCTTTTCCTCGATGTCGGTCTCAACAAGCGTGAGGCCAAGGAATTCGTGGATGCCTATTTCGAGGTTGTTCGCGGAGCACTGGAAAATGGTGAGCAGGTGAAGTTGTCCGGCTTCGGCAATTTCGATCTGCGACTGAAGAACCAGCGACCTGGACGCAATCCCAAGACCGGTGAGGAGATTCCGATCTCCGCCCGACGCGTGGTGACGTTCCGACCGGGACAAAAACTCAAGGTGAGAGTCGAGGGTTATGCTGGATCAAGGGAATAACACCGAGCTGCCTGTCATTCCGGCGAAGCGCTACTTCACCATCGGTGAAGTGGGCGAGCTTTGTGGCGTGAAGCCGCATGTGCTGCGCTATTGGGAGCAGGAGTTTCCGGCGCTCAATCCGGTCAAGCGCCGCGGCAATCGTCGCTACTACCAGCGCCACGACGTCTTGATGATCCGCCAGATTCGTTCCCTGCTGTACGACGAGGGATTCACCATCACCGGTGCCCGGGCGCGGCTGGAGGGCCCGCAGGCGCGGATGGAGTCGAGCATGTCGCACCAGATCGTGCGCCAGGTGCGTCTCGAACTGGAAGAAGTGCTCAGCCTGTTGCGCCATTGAGCGCCTGAGCTGTTCAAATGGCTTCCGGGTCGCCCCGGTCAGCTGATACACTCGCGCACTTGCTGACAAGTCGGGGCGTAGCGCAGCCTGGTAGCGCATCTGCCTGGGGGGCAGAGGGTCGTCGGTTCGAATCCGGCCGCCCCGACCAATTCAGCACTGAATGAAAAAAAGCGCCCGTTGGGCGCTTTTTTTGTCGGGAATGGGGAGAAGGGAACAGGGAACGCGTGGTGATATCGCGGGTCGAGGCTCTGCCTGCAACTTGGGCTTCCCGGGAGCGAAGGGAGAGCTTCATTCCCATGCTCGTGGCCTTGCGCTTGTCCGCTTATCCCCGTTCCCCGGCCCTCAATACAGCACGCGACAGCGCAGGGTGCCGGGAATGGCTGCCAGTTGCTCCTTCAACGCATTGGCTTGCTGCACCTCGGCGCTGACGTCGATCACCACATAGCCGACTTCGCTGTCGGTCTGCAGGAACTGCGCGTCGATGTTGATGTTGCCGGCGGAAAACAGCTCATTGATGCGCGACAGCGTGCCCGGCACGTTGCGATGGATGTGCAGCAGACGGCGGCTGTCCGGGTGCTCGGGCAGGGTGACTTCGGGAAAGTTGACTGCCGACAGGGTGGATCCGTTGTCGCTGTAGCGGATCAGCTTGCTGGCGACTTCGATGCCGATGTTGTCCTGTGCTTCCAGCGTACTACCGCCGATGTGCGGGGTCAGGATGACGTTGTCCATGCCCACCAGCGCGGACACGAAGGTGTCGTCGTTGCCCTTCGGCTCTACCGGGAAAACGTCCACGGCGGCACCGGCCAGATGCCCCTCGCGCAGCGCGCCAGCGAGCGCCTCGATGTCCACCACGCTGCCACGCGAGGCATTGATCAGCATGGCGCCGCGACGCATCCTGGCCAGTTGCTGCTGCCGGATCATCATCTGCGTCGCGGGTGTTTCCGGCACATGCAGGGTGACCACGTCGGATCGCTCCAGCAACTCGTCCAGGCTTGAAGCCGCGCGCGCATTGCCCAGCGACAGTTTGGTTTCGATGTCGTGGAAGATCACCCGCATGCCCATGCTTTCGGCCAGCACTCCGACCTGGGTGCCGATGTGGCCATAGCCGACGATGCCGAGCACCTTGTCACGCGTCTCGAAGCTGCCGCTGGCCGACTTGATCCAGCCCCCGCGATGGCAGGCCGCGTTCTTCTGCGGGATGCCGCGCAACAGCATGATCGTCTCGGCAATCACCAGCTCGGCGACGCTGCGGGTATTGGAGTAGGGCGCGTTGAAGACCGGCACGCCGCGCTTGCGCGCCCCGTTCAGATCCACCTGGTTGGTACCGATGCAGAAGCAGCCCACCGCCAGCAGGCGCTTGGCCTGTGCCAGCACGTCGTCGGTGAGCTGGGTGCGCGAGCGGATGCCGACGATGTGCGCGTCGGCAATGCGTTGCCTCAGTTCCTCTTCCGGCAGCGACTTGGCGTGCAATTCGACCTGGCTGTAGCCGGCGCGATGAAAGACCTCGACGGCGCTGGCGCTCACTCCCTCCAACAACAATACCTTGATGTCCTGGCGCGGGAAGGAGGTCTGCATCGGGTCGATCCTGGTGAGTGAGGTTGATACTATGCCAGAGATCTCGATGCTTTGCGGCACCGCAACACTGGACGCGCGGGGGCGTCGCTGGCAGGCTGTGCGGATACGCTGGAGCCACGCATGCCCGACCCCCGTCTCACCGATCTGTCCCGCCGTCTGCCCGAATTGCGCCTGCTCACCGAGGCAGCCGATCTGCAGCACTACGGCCGCGACTGGACCCGCCGCTGGACGCCGGCACCGCTGGCGATCGCGTTGCCCTCGACGCTGGAGGAGGTGCAGGAGGTCGTGCGCTGGGCCAGTCAGCAAGGGGTGGCCATTGTGCCCTCCGGCGGGCGCACGGGATTGTCCGGCGGCGCCGTGGCGGCCAGCGGCGAGTTGGTGTTGAGCCTGCAGCGGATGAACCGGGTGCTGGATTTCAATGCGGTCGATCGCACGCTTACCGTGCAATCCGGCATTGTCCTGCAGCATGTGCATGATGCTGCCCGTGAGCATGGTCTGCTCTATCCGGTCGACTTCGCCGCCCGCGGCTCCTGCTCGATCGGCGGCAATATCGCCACCAATGCCGGTGGCATCCGGGTGATCCGTTATGGCAACACGCGCGAATGGATCGCCGGCCTGAAGGTGGTGACGGGCAGTGGCGACCTGCTCGAACTCAACCGCGGCCTGATCAAGAATTCAAGCGGCTACGATTTCCGCCAGTTGCTGATCGGTTCCGAGGGTACCCTCGGCATCGTGGTCGAAGCGACGCTGAAGCTGACCGATCCGCCGCCACCTTCGCAGGTGATGCTGCTGGCGCTGCCGGACATGGATGCGCTGATGCAGGTATTTGCGCTGTTCCAGGCGCGACTGCGCTTGCAGGCATTCGAGTTCTTCACCGACCTGGCACTCCATCATGTGCTGGCGCACGGTGCGCAGCGGGCGATCGAAGGGGAACATCCGTATTACGTGGTGACCGAGTTCGACGCGGCCGACGAGGCTGCGGAGGAGGTGGCGCTCGCCGCGTTCGGGCAGGCGCTGGAACAGGGCTGGGTCAGTGACGGCGTGATCGCGCAGAGCGAGGCGCAGGCCGCCGCCCTGTGGCGACTGCGCGAGGGCATTACCGAAAGCCTTGCCGCACGCCAGCCCTACAAGAACGACATCTCGGTGCGGATCAGTGCGGTGCCGGCCTTCCTGCACGAGATGCGGGCCTTGCTGGCGAGCGAATACCCGGATATCGAGGTGGTCTGGTTCGGTCACATCGGCGACGGCAACCTGCACATCAACGTTTTGCGGCCCGCCGACATGGCTGAAGATGCGTTCATCGCGCAGTGCGAGCACGTCACCAGGCTGCTCGCCGCCACCTTGCAAAGTCACGCTGGCAGCATCTCGGCCGAGCACGGCATCGGGCTGGTCAAGCGAGCCTACCTGGAGAGCACGCGCAGCGCAGCGGAGATTGCCCTGATGCGCGGCGTGAAGCAGGTGTTCGACCCCGCCGGCATCCTCAATCCGGGTAAGCTGCTCGACTGAGACCATCAGCAGTGCGAAGGGGCAGGTCGATGAGACGCAACCCGGTACATGCAGGCCTGGCTGCAGGCTTCTTCCTTTTCCTTGGCACGGCCTCGGCGCTGGCCGCAATCGCTGCTCCGCCTACCCCGGTGGATTGGGTCGATCCCTACATTGGCACGGCTGGAAGCGGTTCCGAATATGGCGGCACCATGCCCTTGGTGACCACGCCGTTCGGCATGACCAACTGGACCGCACAGACCCGCCAGAATCGGGTCAGCGTCAGTTCCTACAACTACGCCGACAGGCACATCCAGGGCTTCATCGGCACGCACCAGGCGGCGATCTGGATGGGTGACTACGGCTATGTCACGCTGATGCCGGAGCTCGATGCGACGAAATACGCGCCGGAGGCGCGTCAGCTTCCGTTTGCGCGCAGCGACGAAGTTGCCACACCGTACTACTACGCGGTCACGATGGATGCAGGCAACGGACGCCATATCCGTACCGAGATCACCTCGACCGACCATTGTGGCTACCTGCGTTTCACGTTTCCGGCCAGGTCGAAGGCCAGCGTGCTGATCGAGGCGACCCGGCCCGGGATCAAAGGTTATGTGGAAGTCGACGCCGATCGGCACGAGATCCGTGGCTACAACCCGGATCGCCAGGACGCCGATCTCGGGCCGTTGAAGCTGCCCGACTTCAAGGGCTATTTCGTGGTGCGCTTCAGGCAGCCATTCTCGGCCGCCACGGTGTACGAAGGCGTGCTGCAGTGGCCCGGCAAGACGCAGCTGCAAGGCAGCAATGTGGGCGCGTTCGTCTCGTTCGACACCGCCTCGGGCGAGCCGGTCGAGGCGCAGGTCGGTACCTCGTTCATCAGTCTGGCGCAGGCCCAGGCCAACCTCGACGCCGAACTTCCCGCGTGGAATTTCAGCGCCACCCGCGAAGCACTCAAACAGACCTGGAACCGCAAGCTCGGCATGGCCAGGGTCGAGGGTGCCGATCCTGCCCAGCGACATGTCTTTTACACTGCGCTCTATCACGCCCTGCTGTATCCGCGCCTGATGTCAGAGCATGGGCGCTATTACAGCGCCTTCGACGACAAGGTGCATGATGGTGTGTCCTATACCGACTACTCGATCTGGGACACTTTTCGCGCCGAAAACAGCCTGCTTACCCTGTTCGCGCCCGAGCGCATCGGTGGCATGGTGCAGGCATTGCTGCAGGATTACCGCGAAGGTGGATGGATGCCGAAATGGCCCAATCCGTCCTACACCAACATCATGATCGGCACGCATGCCGACTCGCTGGTGGCCGAGGCCATCAGCAAGGGTTTCACCGGCTTCGACCGCCAGCTTGCGTATGCGGCCGTGTCCAAGGACGCCACCGTGCCGCCCGACGGCGACACGACACGGCGCTGGTTCGATCGCCAGCCGCATACGCCGTATGAAGCGCGGGCGGGTCTGAGTTATGCGAAGACGCTCGGTTACATTCCGGCAGACAAGGTGTCCGAGTCCGCTTCCAGCACCCTGGAGGAGTCCTACGACGACTATGCGGTGGCGCTGGTGGCCCGGGCCACCGGCCACGTGCACGCCGCCGCGCGTTTCCTGCAGCGTTCGCTGGACTATCGCAAGCTGTTCAATCCGCAACGGGGCTTCATGCAGGCACGCAACGCCGATGGCAGCTGGGCTTCACCCGCGCAGGGGTGGACCGAGGGAGATCAGTGGGTCTATCTTTTTGCCGCCTTGCACGACATTCCCGGTACGGTGGCGCTGCTGGGTGGTCCCCGGGCTGCCGAGGCCAGGCTCGACGCGCACTTCGCCGGTGGCCACAACCATCACGACAACGAGCCCAGCCATCATTACGGCTATCTCTACGATTTCGTCGGTGCGCCATGGAAGACTCAGGCGCGAGTGCAGGAGCTGGCCCGTGACGCCTACCCGGATTCACCCACCGGGATCCTCGGCAACGAGGACTGCGGCCAGATGTCCGCCTGGTACGTGTTCACCGCGCTCGGCTTCTATCCGGTCAATCCGGCATCTGCCGAGTACATGATCGGCAGTCCGCTGTTTGGCCGTGTCACCCTGGCGCTGGGCAATGGCAAGGTATTCACCGTGAGCACGGCCCATCACGCTCCCGGCAATATCTACATTCAGTCGGCCACCCTCAACGGCAGGCCGCTGACGGCGCCATTGATCCGTTACGACCAGATCATGGCCGGCGGCGTGCTGAAGTTCGTGATGGGGCCCAAACCGTCGCGCTGGGCCAGCGACTGGCGGCCCGGCGGCGCGGGGCTTTGATGTTCCCGCCAGGCTCGCCGCTTTCGTCTGCCCGTCGCTGACGTTACGATGACCGATCTACCACGCCCAAGCAGGAGTCGTCGATGAGTCAGACGCAGGAGCCGCGTCGCACGCTGTATCCCGACATCGAGCCGTATGACAGCGGTTTTCTGAAAGTCACGGATCTGCACACCCTGTACTACGAACAGAGCGGCAACCCCGACGGCAAGCCGGTGGTGTTCCTGCACGGCGGTCCGGGTGGCGGTACCAATGGCAAATGCCGGCGATTCTTCGACCCGGCAATCTACCGTATCGTGCTGTTCGACCAGCGCGGTTGCGGCAAGTCGACTCCGCATGCGGAACTGACCGACAACACCACCTGGGATCTGGTGGCCGACATCGAGCGCGTGCGCGAGCACCTCGGTATCGACCGCTGGCAGGTATTTGGCGGTTCCTGGGGCTCGACCCTGGCGCTCGCCTACGCGCAGACGCATCCGCACAAGGTCACCGAGCTGGTGTTGCGCGGCATCTTCATGCTGCGTCGTGCCGAGCTGGAATGGTTCTACCAGAATGGCTGCGACAAGCTGTATCCGGATGCGTGGGAAACCTATCTCCATGCGATTCCGGAAGTGGAACGCGGCGACCTGATGAGTGCCTATCATCGGCGTCTGATCTGCGACGACATGAAGACGCGAACCGACGCCGCCCGTGCCTGGTCGGTGTGGGAGGGCGCCACCAGCTTCCTGTGGCAGGACACTGGCCACATCGCATCAAGCGCGGAGGACGAGTTCGCACTGGCGTTTGCGCGCATCGAATGCCATTACTTCGTCAATGGCGGGTTCTTCGAACACGACGACCAACTGTTGCGCGATGTCGGGCGCATCCGGCAGATTCCAGCGGTGATCGTGCAGGGTCGCTATGACGTGGTGTGTCCCTTGCGCAGCGCCTGGGATCTGCATCGTGCCTGGCCCGAGGCCGACCTGCGCATCGTGCAGGATGCCGGTCATTCGGCGTTCGAGCCGGGCATCATGCATGAGCTGATCGAGGCCACCGACCGATTTGGCAAGTGATGCAATGGAACTCCCGCAGGAGCGCACCCTGTGCGCGATGCTTTCGGAACCCTCTGCAATGAGCATCGCGCTCAAGGTGCGCTCCTGCGACGGCCGGAGAGACAAACCAACTCAACCCTGCTTGGTGCCGAATATCTTGTCGCCGGCATCGCCCAGCCCCGGCAGGATGTAGCCGTGCTCGTTCAGGCGTTCGTCGATCGCAGCAGTGTAGATCTCGATATCGGGATGCGTTGCCTCCGTGCGCTTCAGCCCCTCCGGGGCGGCGACCAGGAACAATCCCTTGATCCGTTTGCAACCAGCGGCCTTGAGCATGTCGACGGCGGCGATCAGTGTGCCTGCGGTGGCCAGCATCGGATCGACGATCAGCGCGATGCGCTCGTCCATGCGGCCGCTGAGCTTTTCGTAATAGGCGACCGGCTCTAGGGTCTGTTCATCGCGCTGTACGCCGACCACGCTTACCTTCGCCGAGGGAATCATGTCGAGCACGCCGGGCAGCATGCCCAGTCCGGCGCGCAGGATCGGCACGATGGTGATCTTCCTGCCCTTGATCCGCTGCACCTGCAGCGATCCGGCCCAGCCGAGGATCTGTTCCTCGACGGTCTCCAGATCCTTGGTCGCTTCGTAGGTGAGCAGGGCGGCGATTTCGGCAGCCAGCTCGCGGAACTCCTTGGTGCTGATGCCGGCGCGGCGCATCAGGCCGAGCTTGTGCCGGATCAGCGGGTGGCGAACTTCGACGATCGTCATGGGTGGCTGTCTTCAGTGGCGGCGCCTGGTGCGACAGTCGCTGAGCTTAGCCAAGCGGCGCTGCCCACGCACGCATGCGTGGGCAGCGCCGATGCAGCACGCTGACCTGGGAGCGTGGGCGGCAGAAATCTTTGGGCTGCGATGGTGCTCTCATCCATAGGCCACGCCTCTCGTCGGGCTTGCATGGAATAACCATGCGCACCCTCCGATAGACGCGTCCCATGGCGATAGCTCAATCTCGCTATCCATAGTTTCTACCGCGCACACTCCTAGTGCGCTGCGGGTGCGGCAGCGTCGCCCTTCAGGCAGGTACTGATGAAGGCCTTGCGCTCGGCGCCCTTGAGCGCCTTGGTCCTGGCTTCGGCGTTGCAGCTCTTCATTTTTTCCTGCTGGGTCTTCTTGGCGGAGGGCGCAGCGGTCATGCTGGAACCCTTCAGGCACGAGCTCATGAAGGCCTTGCGTTCGGCCCCCTTCTTCCCGGTAGCCTGCTTGTTGCAGTCGATCATGCGCTGTTGCTGGGCGGTATGCGGCTTGGCCATCTTGGCCGGCGCTGTCGCGGCGAAACTGGCGCCGGCAAAGGCAAAGGCGGCGGCAACTGCGAGCAGACGTAGTGACATCGACATTGTGAACTCCTCCCTAGTGACCGGCTGCTGCCGGCCGCCTCAGTCTAGGACGGTAGCAGCCGCCACGGTTGTGGGCGGAGTCCGACATGCATGAAGTATTCAGCTGCGCCGTCGCGTCATGGGTCGCCGCGGCCGGCCGCTCGGCCGATGCCCTCAAGCGGCCCCGGCCCAGGCGTCACCGGGCCTTTCGGCGATACCTCGTTGCGGTGCGCCACGACCGATCCACCCCAGCGGAGGCGCAAGCGACTTCACGTTGCCTGGGCTCAGGCTGATGCCGCGTTGTTGCCGGTGCGGCATGTGGTCACTGCCGGTGTCGTCGGGCTGCTGGCGCCGACCCGCATGACCGAGTCCGCACCGGGCCGCAACATCGGGCGGGCCCACCGAAACGATGAGGCCACCCCGGTACGACCAGGGTGGCCTCGGTCGGCAAGCTGAAGGATCAGCCTGTCAGGCTGCTTCGGCCCTGGACTTGCGCGGCCCTTCCAGCAGGGCCTTGCGCACGTGCGCCACGACCAGATCCACTTCGGCGCTGGTGACGTTGAAGTGCGGGGTGAAGCGCAGCGAGTTGACGCCGCCGTGAATCACGCCGATACCGTGCTCGCGCATGTATTCCTCGGTGGAGTCGGCACCGTAGCACTTGTACTCCGGTGCCAGCTCGCAGGAAAACAGCAGGCCGGT
>JAJXYE010000011.1 GCA_021780735.1 Pseudomonadota bacterium
CAATCCCGGCCTGCTCGCACGCGACAATCGCGACACGCAAATCGAGAAAGCCGTGGACGTGCTGCTGCAGGAAATCAAGCAGCATCCGACCGAAGTATCGCCGCCGCCGCCGTGGATGCCGGCCTTCCCCGTGCAGCCGGACTATCCGCCCTGTCCGGTGACCCACGGCACCTGCCAGTAGTCACCCGGTTGGCGCCTGTTCACGGGCCGCTGGCGGAAGCAACTGCGACGCGACGCGAAGGCTCGCCTTCGCGTCGCGTTTTTTGCGCTGCGACGCAGTGCAGGGCGGGTATCGCATCGACCCGGTCGCGTGCGGCATGACATACACTGAGTGCCGATTGGATGCGTCGAATCGCATCTCTGGTTCCATCGACTGACGAGATTGCCATGACTGCCATGTACGAGCGCGCCCGGCGCGCCCTGCTTCCCTTGCTGGTGTGCGCTGCGGGCAGCTTCATGCTGACCGCGCAGGCCGTGCCCGCTGCGGCAGCGGCGGCACCACCGGCACCCACGCTGGCCAAGGTGCAGGCGTTGATCAGCAGCGCCAGCCGCGGCCGTGCCGTTGCCCAATCGATTTTTGCCGGCCCCGGCGGCCTCACTGGCGCCGTGGTCACTTACAAGGATGCGCCGAACACCCCGCCCAGCGTGATCTGGGTCAATGATGATGCGTCGGCACTATTAGTGGGCAAGCTGATCGGACCCAAGGGCGAGGATCTGGACAAGCAGGCTGCGCAGAAGGTAGGCCTGCTACTCACGCCCGACAAAGCGCTGGCTGCTGCTGCCCAGCCCTCGACCGGTGCGATCAATGTCGGTAGCAAGGGTCCGATACTGACCGTGTTCATTGACCCTAATTGCATCTTTTGCCATTTGCTGTACCAGCAGATCGAGCCGTTCGTGGCCAAAGGCGCGCTGCGCGTACGCTATGTGCTGGTTGCTGTGGTCAAGCGTTCCAGTTTCGAAAAGGCTGCAGCGATCCTTAGCGCCAAGGACGCAGCCGCTGCTCTGCAGCAGGATCAGACCGCTTTTGATCCCAAGACCGAGGAGGGCGGCATCAAGCCTGACGCTACGCCCTCGAAGGTCATCACGGAGCGCATCAATGCCAACAATGCCTTGATGAGCAAGGCCGGTGGCAGTGGCACACCGATGCTGTTGTTCTGCAGCAAGGACGGCAGCGTGCAGCAACTGGAGGGTCTGCCGCGAGACATCAACACACTGCTTGCCGAGATGGCCAGTGGTCCTGCGCCAGCCTGCGCCGGCTAAGTCAACGCGGCGTGGTGCTAACGCAAGAAAATCAGCGTCAGCACGGCAACGATCAGCACGTATTTCACGCTGCGGAAGATGCGCGGACGAGCTCGCTTCCAGCGCCCCAACGCGCCGTTGAAGCGGTTCAGCCGGGCATACAGCCGGTTGATCGCGCCCACCGGCTCGCCGGGTACGTTCTCGGTGGCGGTGGCCTGACCCATGAAACGGCTGACGGCGCGGTTGATGGCGCGTATCAGCGGCGTGCGCAGCGGTCGCTCGATATCGCAGAACAGAATCACGCGCGTGTGCTCGGTACGGTTTTCCGCCCAGTGCACGAAGGTTTCGTCGAACATGAAATCCTCGCCGTCGCGCCACACCAATTCCTCGCCATCCACCAGGATGCGGCAGTCCGGCGAATTGGGCGTGACCAGGCCCAGGTGGTAGCGCAACGAACCGGCGAACGGATCGCGGTGCGGGTTGAGCCTGCTGCCCGGCGGCAGCAGCGCGAACATCGCCGCCTTGACCGTGGGAATGGCGTTGACCAGCGCCACGGTCTGTGGGCACTGCGCCTGCGCCGAGGGCAGGGCGTTGCCGTACCACTTCAGGTAATAGCGCTTCCAGCCCTGGCGGAAGAATGAATCGAAACTGGCGTCGTTGCGGCCCTCGGCCTTGCGGATGTGGCCGCCTTCGGCCAGCGCCAGCGCCTCGGCGCGGATGGTCTGCCAATGGTTGCGCAGCGCGTCCAGCTCGCCGAAGCCGCTGCGGTCGACCACCGGTCTGGAGGGCACCTTGCTGAAGGCGTACATCAGCAGGTTGTAAGGCGCGAACAGCGCCGAGTGGTCGACCAGCTGGCGATCGAAGCGCAGGCGCACGCGCCCGCGCAGATGCACGGCCAGCACCGCGCCGACATAGGCATAGACGACCAGAAACTTCAGCGACAGCGGATCGAAGGCGGCCAACATCACGGCGATGGTCTGGAACGCTCGCATAGCCTAGCCCAGCAAGGGCGACTGTCGCGCCTGACCGACATCATCGATCAGGCGCCGCCGCCGTGCCGGCCATGCGCGTCGTGCAGGGCACCGAGGGCGGCAGGTTGTCCGGCGCGGCGGCGCCACCGGAGATGATGAAGGCCATGGCCTGGTCCACCGTCCAGTCGGTGGGGGTGACGTGGTCCAGCGGCACGATCTCGAGATAGCCGCCGGTGGGGTTGGGCGTGGTGGGCACGAACACCGCCACCATCTCGCGGCCGGTCCGCTGTTCGCGCAGCGTGCTGGTGACGAAACCGATGGTGCGCATGCCCGGGTGCGGAAACTCCACCAGCACGACGCGCTGCGTGCCGCTGGGTTTTTTCTGCATCATCGCGGTGAGCTTCTTGGTGCCGTCGTAGATGGTGCGCACCATCGGGATACGGTCCATCACCGCGTCGAATCCGGCCAGCAGGCGGCGTCCCAGGACGCGGTTGGCCAGCCAGCCGACCACGTACAGCAGCAGCAGCGTGGCGACCAGCGCCAGTACGTTGTTGACCCAGCCCTGTTCCAGCGACGCCACGGCGTCGGGCGCGACGCCATGCAGCGCGCGCAACGCGCCTTCCACCAACGGCGCACCGATCCCGGCCAGCAGCCGCAGCACGAAGCCGAACACCGCCACCGTCACCCACAACGGGATGATCGTCAGCAGGCCGGTGATCAGGTAACGCTGGAGATGGAAATGACGCATGCGGGATTCGGCGCGGCGGGCCCCGCATTGTAGCGGTGCGGGGCGCGCCCAACCGCCGGCTTTCAGGCCGGCCAGGCGCCGCTCGAAGAAAGCGTACACGCCTGCGTCGCTCATGGTGCGCGCGTTGGCCAGCTCTCCCGCCTGCGTGGCGTACAGGATCTTGCCGTCCGGGGCGATGATTACCGCGGCCGGGATGCCTTTCTTGATCGGATCGCCATACTGCTGCGCCACGTCCAGGTTG
>JAJXYE010000160.1 GCA_021780735.1 Pseudomonadota bacterium
GGTGAGCGGAGGTTCGCACGGCGGGGATCCGGGCAGCGCCGTGCCGACGATCCGAGGTCTCCCCGATCTCCGCTGCCCGAAGCCCTGGTTCCGGATCGCATGGGCTACCCCGACCGGCCCTGCGTCGGCTCCGTCCGGCGGCCGGCGTCGTCGCCCACCGTGCGACTGCCAGCCGTGGCCGAAGCGCATCGAGCCAGGGGATTGCCGGTACGCTTTAGCGCACTGCGCTCGACTCCGGGTATCCGCGTCGTGGCGGATCCGGCGGACGGTTCGACACGGCTGCCTGTCTGCTGAGCGCAGGGTATGCAAGGGCGATGTGCCTGGCCGCATCACTGGCGGTGACGCCCGGCGTCGAAAGTGCAAGATTGCCAGGCCCGTAGGGTGCGTAGACGGCGGCATCGGTGACGCTGAACAGGCCAGCGGTGGGAACCCGTGACGCCACGGCCAGATGCATCACGCCGCAGTCGGCGGTCACGATCAGATCCGTTGCTGCCATCACCGCAGCCATGCGCCTGATGTCCGAGGAGTAGTAACCGGGCCACGCATCACCGAGCATGGACTGGCCATGCGCCGGGAGTATTTCAACGACATGTGCGTGAGGCACCCGTTCGAGGAATGCACGGATGAACTCGTCCCACCATACGCCGGGGTAGCGCTTGGCACCGGTCGCATTGGCGAAGATGCCGACGACGAGCGGCGTGCCGGCGTTCGGGGAGGGCTCCAGCAGTTCGGAAACGGCATGGCGACCAAGTGCCCGCTCTTCCTCGCTCAGTCGGATGTCGAGCGGCGGGATATCTGTCTGGTCGTTCCCTCGATAGTCCGAGAGATACCGAACGAGGTTGACCGGTCGCTTGGCCATGTGCCTCATGGCAACGGATGCCGGTGCGCCATGGGTAAGTCCCGGCGACGCCGCGTTGTCACTGAAACCGATCTTGAATCGCCCTTTGAGAAATCGGGTCACAGCCCGGCCAAAACCGGAGCCGATGCTCGGGTCGATCACCAGGTCATAGCGTGTGCGTCGCATGCCGAGCAGCAGGCGGAGAAACGCGAGCGGATGTTTGAATCCCCGCTTGGGCAGGCAAAAGACGTTCTTCACGCTGAAGAACGTCGCAAATACCTCCCGCGCGATCCCGCCCTCGCACAAGATGTCGATTTCCGCCCCTTTGTAGTGCTTCTCCAGCTCTGCGATGAGCGGTGTCAGCAACAGGGTATTGCCCAACCGATGATTTGGACGGCATACAAGAATGCGATGGATCCCGCGGTGCGGAACCAGGACACAATTGGCGTTGTGGCTATCTGTTTTCACTGGGTGCTGGTGCCGGTCTGGTGGTATCAAGGGGTGCCCTGGGGCTGAAGAGTCAAACAGCGGATCAAGATCAAACTACCATTCACCAGGCACGACGGGCAGCCAGATCGCGCCTGACCTGCCCGAATCGGATATTCCGGACGGTGCCGCCCTTCTCGTTGGACGCCGGCCGCGAAGCCATTGCGCCAGGGCCAAGGCCAGGGAAGCTTCCTGCTTGCGCCAGGTCACGGCAAGAGGGGGCCGGCAGGCGTGTTCCCCCTCAGCCCAGCGCCGGCGCATGATCCACCACGGAGCGATCGCGGCTTCCGGGCCAGGGGCAGCGGGAGGCTGGATGGATTGGCTGTGGCTGACATCGTCGCGAGCTCAAGGAAGTACATTTCGCGACAGCCAAATCCGTGCCAATAGCTCATGCGGCCGATTCCTTGGGGAAAAAGCGACGTTTCCGGGTAGCCGGATCACCTGCAAACCTTGCAGTCCGCAAGATTTGTCTGCAGGGAATGTCACTGTCTGGTTCCCTGATCCGGATGCTTCTTTTCCCACTGGTGCTGCTGCTCCAGCAACTGGTCGGGATCGAAGGTCTTGTCGTCGAGGCCCTGCATCCGTTCAATGATTGCAGGCGGCGGGTTGCCGTCATAAAGGGCATACAGGCGCCGCTGGCGGTAGGCGTCGCGCATGAAGGTGTAGGGATCGTAGGCAGACGCGAGAAAGCTTTCCGCATCGATGTACTGGGAACGCAGAGACACCAGGTACAACACCTGGGGGAGATAGTACTGGCCGTAGCCGAAGGCGTGGTTCCGTTCGAAGTAGCTCAGTGGATCAAAGAAGTATCCGTCCACCGGTATTTGCCACATGTCGCGCACGGTGCTTGGCCCGAAGAACGGCAGCACCAGGTAGTCACCCTCGGGAACACCCCAGCGCGCCAGGGTAATGCCGAAGTCGGTCTTTTTCAGCGGGAGGCCCATCTTGCTGGCCGGATCGAACAAGCCGCCGACACCAAGGCTCAGGTCGACCAGGAAACGGCCGGTGCTCTCCGCAGCCTGGCCTGGTCGTGCCTGCAGCAGATCGTTGGCTATCGTGATCGGCAGGTGGATGTTGCTGAAGAAGTCGCTGACCGATTCCCGCACCGGTACGTTGGTCACCTTTCGATAACCCACCGCGACGGGACGAATGATCGCCTTGTCCAGCGAATCATTGAAGGCGTAGACCTTGCGGTTGACCTTCTCCAGCGGATCGTCGGTGCGCGGCTTTGCGATGGCGCAACCGGCCAGCGAGATGAGAGCCAGCATCGGCAACAACAGGTGAAGGAAATTCCGGAGTGGGTTTGGCATCTGCAGAGTCCTCTGCGAAACAAGGCAAAAGTTTGGCACGGACCATGGAGAACGCGGCTTTTGCATCAATGCACCATGGTGGATTCGTCATGTGGGAGTCAGAATCCCCGCGGGAACGATTCGAGGGTTTCACTATTCTGCGCTTCAGCTATCGCCGCTCGCTCAATGGGCGGCGTCGATCGCCCACGAAAAATTATACCGACCATCGCGGCTTTCGACTCGTCAAGCGCAAGCATCGCCTGGGCAGGTGTCGACAATTCCGCTTGGGACACGACAGAGCAGGTGCAGGCGCATCAGCGATCCAGGTCGCAGAGCTGCCCGGCCGGCCGACAGGCTGATGGTATCCCGCTTGCTCACGTCAAACCGCGTGCAAAGCGCGCGACCGCGGGCACGACCTTTTGCAGCGAGCGATCAACCAGCCCTGGCCACAGGCCATTGAGTCGGGCGAAGAAGCTTTCGGGGAATCCCAGATAGGCCTCGTCCTTTTCCCGCTCGATGGCATTGGCGATGTGCTCGGCGACCCATGCCGGTTCGTCCATGTGCATCATCCCCTGCGCGGCCATGGCATGAACGGCGTGCGGGTTGAACGGTGTGCGCACCGCCCGCGGCGAAACATAGGTGACACCGACGCCGGAGCCGGCCAGCTCGCGTCGCAACGCCTGCGAAAAGCCGCGCAGGGCAAACTTGCTGGCCGAATAGGTCGCGAAGCCCGGATAGCCGATGCTGCCGAACATCGATCCGACATTGACGATGCGCCCGCTGCCCTGGCCGAGCAGGACAGGCAAGACCTCGCGGGTCAGCTGCATCGGAGTCTGCAGGTTGATCTGCAGCATGCGCGGGATCATCGCTGGATCCGAGTCGCTGAACAGCTGGAAGTCCAGCAGACCGGCCAGGTTGATCAGGATATCCAGGCCGTTGAAGGCGGCCTGCATGCGCTGCAACATCCGCTCGCGCGCATGCGCGTCGGTGATGTCTGCCTGCACCACGACGCAGTTCATGCTGTTGGCGGCGATCAGGTGGCGCAAGCTGGCCATGGATGCATCGGTGCGTCCGACCAGGCACAGTCGCGCGCCGCGTTGCGCCAGTTCACGACTCAGTTCGCGGCCGATGCCGCCGGCTGCGCCGGTCAGAAGAATGCGTTTGCCTTGAAGATCCATGAATGGTCCGTGTCCGGGTCAGTGGCTGGATTGAATTGACTGGATAAGCTTGCGTACCTGCTCGCGGCGCCCCTTGTCGGCCACCGGCTGATCGGGACGCGGCGGCGCGGCCAGGGCCTTGTCCAGCGCCGCGAGTGCGCCAGCACGGTCACCGTTGCGGTTCAGGAAATCTCCGTAGAAGTAGTTCGGATCGATACCGTCGGGATTGAGTCGAAGCGCCTGCTGCAGCAAGGCGCGCGCCTTGTCCTTGTCGCCGAAACCCAGCGGCCAGCCGGGCACCTGGTAATAGAGACTTCCCAGAGTGGTGAAGATCGAACCGTGCAGGACATCGGGGCTGATCTTTTCTGCCTGCAGCAGCAGCGTACGCGCCTGCTTGGTCATGGACAGCGCCGCCAGTCCGCCGTGTTCGCCGGCATGGCTGCTCAGGATGATCGCTTCCCACGCCTTCGGTTCGGCGCGTTGCGGGTACTGCGCCATCAGGCTCGATGCGCGCGCCTGCAGTGCCGTGTAGGCGGCGTCCTGCTGCGCCTTCGGCAGCTCATAAGTGACGTGGGCCCAGGCCTGTTCGAGATTCGTTACCGCGCTGTCGACCGCGTCGGCCCATGCCGCCACCGGCAGCATGGCCAGGGTTGCCAGGGTGAGCAGCACGCGCAAGGCGATGGGAGTTTTCATGCAGGGTTTTTCCCGCGCCCGCAGGCGTCATCAATGGATTGGAAGATGTCGCCGTACAGCTTGTAGAAGCGATTGGCGGCGTGGATCAGCGCCTGCTGATCCATGCTGTCATCGAGCCGGTTGACCAGGCCTTCGTAGAAGCCGACATGTTGCTGATCCAGCGCGCCGTGCGAGGTCAGATAGCGCAGTGCCTTGCTCGGCAAGTTCAGCGCCTGGCGGATCGCTTCGGCTGCGAGCGTCGCCAGGGCCGCGCTGGTTCCCTCGAGCACGAACACCATGCCGAGAAAGCCGATCGGGTTGCCGCGGCTGATAGTGTCGTACGCGTAGGCCACCATCATTTCCGTCGACGGCATCGGCAAGGCCTGCCGTGCGGCCTCGGCATCGCCGCCGCTGGCTTCGATGTCGTCAAGGATCCACGCGTCATGGCCGATCTCTTCGGCGATGTACTCGGCGACCGCAGGCAGCATCCAGTGCTGCCGTTCGGGCAGGTGGTAGCCCATGCCCATCATCAGCGGCACGGTATGCCGCACGTGGTGATAGGCCTGTTGCAGAAAGGCGAGGTATTCCTCGCGGATCACCTGGCCGCGCAATGCGCGCTGGATGATCGGAATCGACAGGAACGCCTGGCGGCTGGCCTCGGTTCCCAGCACCAGACGATCATGCGTCGACATCGACGGCTTGGCTTGCATACAGTGTCTCCAGAGCGTTGGCGTAGTGAGCGGCGATGGCTTCGCGATCGGGAGTCCCCGAGACGCGCGCCATGCCGTTGAGTGGCGAGAACGGCATGGTGGCGACGTGCCAGGCAGCGATGCGCGCATAGTCGGGAAGGCGGGCGTTGGCTGCGGCCACCGCCGCGGCGATCTGCTGCGGCGACGCCGCCGGATGCGGCACCAGTACGGCGACGTTGCAGGGGCGTGCTTCGCCGAACACGGCGGCCTGCATCACGGCCGGGCCGGCGGACAGTTCGCCCTCGACCCATTCCGGCGCCACGTTTCTGCCGAACGCGGTCGCATAGGCGGTCTTCTTGCGGCCGCTGACATGCAGACAGCCGTCGGCGTCGAAGTAGCCCAGATCGCCGCTGGCCCACTCGGTCACTGGCGCCGCGTCGCTACCGAGGTAGCCGCCAAACAGGTTGCCGGCGACGAGGATCTCGCCGTCTTCGGCCAGGCGCACCCGCACATGCGGCAACGGCGTACCCACGCTGCCGGGTCGATTGATACCGGGTCGATTGAGGCTGACTACCGAGCCCGCCTCGGATAGTCCGTAGCCTTCGTGCACCGGCAGGCCGAGCCGCCAGGCGCGTTCGATCAGATGGCTGGCACAGGGAGCTCCGCCCACCGCGACAAAGCGCAGCGAGGCGGGAAGGCTTGCGCCGGCGGCAACACATTCCACCAGCAGTTTGAGCAGTTGCGGCACGAGAATGGTGGCGCTGGGCGCGTAGCGATGAAATGCGCCCATCAGCTTGTCCGGCTGCACCGCACTGGATCCGGTGAAGCCGCAGCTGGCGAGCGACGGCAGCATGGCCGTGCTGCCGCTGGCCAGCGCAGCGTAGATGCCGCCGATGTTCTCCAGCAGGGTGGACAGCGGCAGCAGCGACAGGCTGCGGTCGTCCGGGCCGGCATCGACCGCCTGCGCCAACGAGCGGGTGACCGCTTCGATCGCTTCGCCGGTCAGGCATACACCGCGGGGCTGGCCGGTGGTGCCCGAGGTGTAGGTGATCTTGCAGGTACCGGCGGGGAGCTGGCGCGCCGGTGCCGCCGCCAGCGCGAACAGGAAAACCCGACGCCCCGCCACATCCCGTTCGGCCGTGGGCTGTATCCCCAGCAACGGCGCCATCCGCTGAGGCTGATCGCTCACGATGAGGTCCGGCGCGGCGTCGTCGAGCAGGTGTCGTATCTGGCCGTCGCTGAAGAATGGCGGGATGGGAATCGCCACGGCGCCCCGTTGTGCCAGTGCCAGGTCGACCAGGGCCCAGGCGCAGCCGTTGTCGAGCAGCATGGCCACGCGGCGCGCATCGAGTGCTTGCGAGACCTGCGCAACAGCATCCGGCAGTTCGCCGTAGGACAGCTGCGCGGTGTCATCGAGCATCGCCACATGCGCGGGTTGAGCAGCAGCGTGCCGGGCGATGCGGTCGAGGATGCCGCGCATCATTGACACCCGCAGCAGGACGATGCCGCGTTCAGCAACGCCGCCTGCCGATCCATGTCAGCCAGCAGGGCACGCAACAGGGGCTGGTTGTGGCCGACATGGCGCCGCAGCTTCTGATAGCCCGAGGCAATGTCACCCGCACACACCACCGGTTCGGTCTGGTAGTAGTCGCCCCAGTGCTCACCGCGATCGTCCAGCAGCAGCGGTCGCGCGGTGGCCAGGCGCAGCGGCTGCAGGCCCAGCCGCTGGAATGCATTGACCAGGGTGCGCGTGGCCGTGAACATCACCCAGCGATAGCCCAGGGCGTGCAGGAACAGCGTCGATGCAGCGATTACCCAGCGCGTGTCGCCCGCGCTTTCCAGCGCAAGGTTGCCTACTTCCACCAGATCGCCGCGCGCGATCGTCGTGCCGAGGCGCTCGCCGATCAGGTGCTCGGCCGGTGCGTCGAGGTATTGCTCGGCGAACAGGCGGCCGCTCTGGCCGTCGCGGATGCCCACGACCGCGCGCTGGCACTGCGCATCGGCAAAGCTGAGCAAGGTCGGGTAGAACGACTGCACATCGGCGCGATAGCGCTGCGCAAACACCCGATGGATGAACGCCTGGGCCGGGTCGCGGTCGGGGTGTCCCGGATCGACTACCCGCGTGTGTATGGCAGTCTTGAGTTCGGCGAGGAGCGGCTGGACGCCCTCCAGAATGCAGGGGTCGAGGTGGGACGGTTCGGCATGAAAGGGCATGAAGGCTCGCTCGGGGATGCGGGTCACCCCAGCGCAAAGCGATTACCGTGCCATCCGTGCAGGATATTGATTCAATTCAATTTGCACCCGGGCAGCGCGGCGATCCGGAGCCTTCCAAATTTGCAGTGCGCAAATATTGTCTGCACGGATTGTCGGCCTGGCTGGCTTCTTCAGTGGCCGCCGGTTTCGGCACAGGCGGCTGCCGCGTCGGCAGAGTCCGGCAGTGTCAGCAGCAGCACCACCTGCACACTGCCATCCGTGTGGCAGGACGCCACATAGCCGATCGCACCGGGCGTGGTGGCCACGAAGCGAACGACGGCCAGCTGCGAACCCAGGACGTAAGGTGGGCTCACGCCCTGGAAGTACTGACGATTCCAGTAGTCCTGCATCTGCGCGTCAGGCATGTGGGTCAATTCACGGAAAAACGCCTTGCGCAGCGGTGAAGTGGGCGGCAGGTTTACCGGAATCAGCCGCTGGCCGGCGCCATCGACGAAGATCTTCTTCAGGAAGATGTTGCGCAGTGTGTCGCGATCAAGGGTGATGTGCGGCGCCTGCGGAGAAGTAATCACCGCCAGCCGGAGTGGGGCCGCGCAGGCACTGCCGCACCAGGCCGCCAGGCAGACACGGGCGGCAAGCACGATCAGCGACTGGCGGGAACGGTTGCCCGGCATGCTCAGAACAGCACCGCGATCGATGCCAGCCAGCCGGAGGGTGCCAACCGGGCATTGTGACTGCCTTCACGATGCTCGACTTTCAGCACAATGCCCTGGATCGGGCGATAGTTGATGCCCAACGTGCGCAGCGTGGTGGTCTGCGTGGCCAGCGACGTGCGATAGCGCTCGTAGCGGCCGACGACGTACAGGCGGCCGGGCAATGGCACCTCGGCTTCCAGGAAGCCACCGTGCTCGACCGGTGCATCAGCATGGCGGCCGCTGCGGTATATGGCTTCGCCACTCAAAGTTGCATAGCGTGTTGACCAGCTGAAATCCAGCCCGGTCAGCTGGTACTTCTGCTGCGGCTCTTGCAGCGTGTAGATGAGCCAGGACATGCCCACGCTCAGGCGGTCGTTCACCATGTGGTACAGCACGCGAGCCCCGGTCGCCTGACGAAAATTGTTGCGGATGCTGTCATTGGCACCGTACGAGCTGAAGGCGTGATCCTGATCGTGGCCGATCCCGAGATTCTTGCTGTCGTCGGCGAAGACCCAGTAGTCCAGATCCCTGCCATGCAGAGATAGCGTGCCGAACATCATCGCCCCCGCGGCGTGGCGTGCGAATGCCGCCGATGTCGCCAGCGGTCGCGATACCGTCCAGGTCAGCGGATCGGCATGGATCAGGTTCCACTGACCGACCGGGGTGAGGAACTTGCCGAAGCGGAAACTGATCGCCTGACCGGCGTGGTAGTCGACATAGAGCCGCTCGATATCGATCCCCGAATCCTCGCCGCCGGAGTGGCCACCGGAAAGCTTCACGGCGTCGCTGGCATCCACTTCGCCGAACAGCTGCCAGCGGCTACCGATATCCCTGGAGACGAACAGGCTGGCGTCCCGCGACTGCAACGTGCTCTTTTCTGCCTTGAGGCTGTAGTACTGCAGGTTGGCGTAACCGCCGATGCGCAGGCCCTGCTGCGGAAAGTACAGCCCCTGTCCGAGCGAATAGGGCGCTGCCTGCCAGCTGTCGGCGGCACGGGCATGGCTGCTGCAGCCCAGGGCAAGGCCGATCGTCGCCAGTACGCCGAGACTCCGGCGCAAGGGGTGCCACGGACGACTCGCACTCATCGGCAGGCTCCGGGGTGGAGGCCGCAAGCGCTGCGCGGCGGGCCGGCATCGGCTTGCTGCAAGTGGGAACGATCAGGCAAGGCGCTGCCGCAGAAATTCATGTGATGGATGGCAAGCCGACGTTGGACTCGGCGGATTCTGCGGTATTGCAACGCCATCGGCAAAGGCAACCTCGCGCCCGCTTGCCGCCGGCGCATTGCCTCGGCCACACTGCAAGGCATTGACGCTGGCAGCATTCCTGCCCCGGCCAGCGCTGCTCGGATCCCTCTCGGCAAGCATGGCCCATCGCCTTTCCATCGCCGTTGGCTGGCTGGTGCCGTGACCACACGATCGGCCCTGCTGCGGCTTCTTGTGTGGATGCTTCTCGGCACCGTGACCGTGGTGGGCGTGCTGTCGTTCTACCAGTTCCGCCGGGCACTGCAATCGGAGATTGCAGACAACTTGCAGTTCGGTGCCAGTACGGTCATGCAACGCATCGATACGTTCATGTTCTCGCACGTGGAAAACATGCGGGTGTGGCGCGGTCTGGAGGTGATGCAGGATATCCGCGTCAATGACGTCGACAAGCGCCTCTCGCATTTCCTTTCCGACCTGCGCGCAGGGCAGGGTGCGGTCTATCGATCGCTGCTGTGCACCGATCCGGCCGGGCGCATCGTGGCAGCCAGCGACCCCGCGCTGATCGGGCGGCAGGCACCGGTCGCGTCCGCCTGGCAGCCGATACCCGGGCAGCATCTGGACGGTTTGTTCATTGCACGCGTCGCTGGTGGCGAAGGCGAGGCCGCGATCCTGCGTACGCCTATTCCCAATGCGTTCGGAAGCGGAACGATCGGCTACCTCTACGTGCTGATCGACTGGAATTCGATCCAGGGGCTGCTTGACGAGGCTGTCGGCAGCAGCTCGCGCAGCCTGCTGTTGCTGGATCATGATGGCCAGGTGATGGCCGCATCCCGCGTCTTGCGAAACCGGGCGGACATCCGTCGGCTGCGCCTGCGGCGCTGGACTCTGCCCGGTGCGGGAGCGGTTTCCTATATCCACGATGGCAGCGCCCTCGGCTATGGCGAAGTGCTGGTGGGTGCGGCAACGTCCGGCGGCTATCAGCAGTACCGGGGGCTGGGCTGGCACATCGTGATGGTCGAGCCGACGGCGGTTTCGTTCGGGCCGATATGGCGCCTGCTATGGGCCATGCTGGCCGTGTTGCTGCTGACCCTGCTGGTCGGGATCTGGATCTCCTCGCGCGTGGCCAGTCGCATTTCGCGACCGATCGTCGCCTTGACTGAATTCACCCGCCGCTTTCGCCAGGGCGAGGCACAGCTGCCGCTGGTGCCGACCACCACCATTGCCGAAGTGGAGGAACTGCATCGTGCCTACGTCGAGATGATCGAGGCACTGGAGCGCTCGCGCGAACATGTCGTGCGCGCGGGAAAGCTGGCCGTGGTTGGCGAAATGGCGGCGATCATGGCGCATGAGGTGCGCACGCCGATGGGTATCGTGAGCAGTTCCGCCCAATTGCTGCAGCGGCAGCCCGATCTTGGCGAGAGGGAGCGCGAACTGATCGGCTTCATCCTCAGTGAGACGGAACGCCTCAACCGCCTGGTGACGATGTTGCTGGAGTGTGCACGGCCCACGCCCCCGGATTTCAGGCCGCATGACCTGCACGCCATCATCGACAACGTCATCGGCCTGCTCGCCGCGCGTGCCGAGAGTGCCGGTGTGGCATTGACGCGCGAATTCGCCCCGGTCGAGATGGTGCTCGAATGCGACCGCGAGCAGATCATGCAGGTGCTGCTGAACCTGATACTCAATGCGCTGTCCTTTGTCTCCGCGGGCGGTCGCGTCGCGGTGAGCACCTACCGCGATTCCGGTGCGCTGTGGATCAGCGTCGTGGATGATGGCCCGGGCGTGGCTGAATCGTTGCGACAGAGTATCTTCGACCCCTTCTTCAGTCGGCGCGAGGGCGGCATGGGGCTCGGCCTGACCATCGTGCAGCAGATCGTGCAGGTGCACGGCGGCGAGATCAGCGTCAGCGACAGCGCGTGGGGCGGCGCCGCGTTCAACCTGCGCTTCGAACAGTCATAGGCAGTGGATGATGAGCGTCAAGCGGATTCTGGTGGTGGACAACGAAGCGAAGATGCGGCGCATCCTCGAGCTTTCGCTGAAGCAGATGGGCCACCATGTGGAGCAGGCCGCCGATGGCGAAGAGGCCCTGACCGCGATTGAGGGCGGTTCGTTTGACCTGGTGCTGACCGACCTGCGCATGCCGCGGATGGACGGCATCGCGCTGCTCAACGCGCTGCGGGAGCGCGGCGATGACGTGCCGGTGATCATGCTCACCGCCTACGGCACGATCGAAACCGCGGTAGCGGCAATGAAGCTGGGGGCCGCGGACTACATCATCCGGCCGTTCGAGATGGACACCATCGAGCTGGCCGTGCAGCGCGTGCTGGCGATGCAGGCGGTGCAGCGCGAGAACCGCTTCCTGAAGGACGAGCTTTCCCGCGGCTGGGGCGAGTTCATCGGCGTCAGTGAGCCGATGCGCGAGCTGTACGGCCTGATCGAGCAGGTGGCAAAGGCGCGCAGCAACGTCTTCATCGTGGGCGAGACCGGCACCGGCAAGGAACTGGTCGCCAGGGCACTGCATCAGGCATCCGGCCGCAGCGGGCTGTTCGTGCCGATCAACTGCGCTGCCATTCCCGCCGAACTGCTCGAGAGCGAGCTGTTCGGCCATGCCAAGGGGGCCTTCACCGGTGCGGTGCGTGAGCGCGTCGGCAAGTGCGAACTGTCCAGCGGCGGCACGATCTTCCTCGACGAAGTCACCGAGATGCCGCTGGCGCTGCAGGCCAAGCTGCTGCGCGTGCTGCAGGAGGGCACGATCGAACGACTCGGGGCGAACACTTCCATCGCGGTGGATCTGCGGGTGATCGCCGCGACCAACCGTGATCCGGCACAGGCGGTCGACGCGGGCGCGCTGCGCCGTGACCTGTATTTCCGCCTCAATGTGGTCCGCATCGACGTGCCGCTGCTGCGCGAACGATCCGGAGACATTCCGCTGCTGGCCGATCACTTCCTGCAGAAGTACTCGCGCGAAGTGGGCCGCCATGCGCCACGACTCACGGCGGGAGCGCTGAGCCGGCTGCAAGGTTACGCCTGGCCGGGCAATGTCCGCGAACTGGAAAACCTGATGGAACGCGCCGTGGTGCTGTGCCGCGGTGAGGAAATCACGGCGGAGCATTTCCCTGCCGAAATTGCTGCTTCCAACAGCAAGGCTGGCGGCAGCGAAATTCTGCCTGCGGACGAGATGCCGGAGTCCCTTTCCATGAAGGTTCACGTCGAGAGGCTGGAGCGCCAACTCATCGGGGAAGCGCTCAAGCGCTGTGCCAACAGCAAGGCTGCGGCTGCGCGAGCGCTGGAAATAAGCGAGCGGGCACTCTGGTACAAGCTCAAGCGCTATGGCCTCGGGGGCAGCTGATCGGCCCGCCACCGACGAGAGTCGACCCAGGATGGCGGCCGGGCGGGAATTCGCGGCATGCCACGCAGGCAGCCCGGTTCGTCACATGCAACTCGCCTTTTTGCGTGTCAGTGCGCGGCAGCGTCATGCCGACCGGCGGCCTGTCGTGCCGCGGTCGCGGAATGGCGATTGATCGGCGGTCCGCCAGCCGTGGCGGCGTAGCCATCGTCGAGCGTCTTCAGGAAGGCGACGACATCGGCGATCTGCAGCGCATTCAGCGCTGGCTTGTCGCCCCTCGTGCGATCCATCGGCGCATCGCTGTGGTCGACGTTGCCGCGGTAGCGCGGCGGCAGGTCGTTGTAGGCCATGACCTTGCCGTGCACGACCGGGTACC
>JAJXYE010000241.1 GCA_021780735.1 Pseudomonadota bacterium
TCCAGTGGAAGTGGCATGGACAGCTCCCTGCCATACCCCGGCCCTCCGACGGGCCGTCCTTGCCCGCGCCCCTGCCGATGCCGGTGCTGTGATCGACGCTCCAGTCAGGGGAGGGCGTGTGATGGGTTCATGGACACAGACGGTGACGGCCAAGGTGCTCGGTATTGGCGTGCTGGCACTGCTGATGACGATTCCGCTGATGCAGGTCAACGGCCTGGTGCAGGAGCGCCAGCAACTGCGCGAGACGGCGATCACCCAGATCGCGCAGGGCTGGGGCGGTGCGCAGGTTCTCGGCGGACCGGTGCTGGTGGTGCCGACGATGAAACAGGTCAGTGCCGGAGATAATCAGCCCTACCAGCTGCGCGCGGGCAGCGAGAGCCTGCTGGCCGACAGTCTGACGATGGACGTGGCGATGGCGGTGCAGACACGCAGTTACGGCATCTACAGCGCGCCGGTGTTCGTCGCCACGGCGAAGCTGGTGGCGCAGTTCCGGCCGCAGGACCTGGCCCGGCTGCGTCGTGGCAGCGCGGCGAGCTGGCAGGGCGGCAGGGCCGAACTGCGGCTGCCGATTGGCGACCTGCGCGGCCTGCAGGAAATCACCGAGCTGAACATCAACGGCCAGCCGGCCCGCTTCGATTCGTCTGCCGCACGACTCGGCCCGTGGCCGAACGTGGTGGTGCCGATGGACCTGGGCGCGTTCGCCGATCAACCGATCAAGGTCGAGATCGGCCTCAAGCTGGCAGGTACCCAATCGCTGCAATTGCTGCCGCTGGCGCGCAGCACCGAGGTGGACATGCACGCGCCGTGGCGAGACCCCAGTTTCATCGGCGCGGCATTGCCGCTGGAACACCGGGTCGACGGCAACGGCTTCAGCGCGCACTGGCATCTGCTCGATCTCAACCGCAGCTATGGCCAGCACTGGAGCGACAGCGATGATGGCATCAGGGCCGCGCTGCAGGCCTCCACCTTTGGCGTGCAGTTGTACCAGCCGGTCGACGTCTATCAGCGCAATGTGCGCGCGGGCAAGTACGGCCTGCTGTTCATCGCGATGACTTTCGTCGCGTTCTTCCTGTTCGAGGTGCTCAAGCGATTGCGCGTGCACCCGGTGCAATATCTTCTGGTCGGCGCGGCGCTGGCCACCTTCTACGTGGTGCTGCTGGCGTTGTCCGAGCAGGTCGGTTTCGGCCGGGCCTACGCGCTGGCGGCGGCCGCGGTCGTGCTGATCGTGGGTGGCTACGCGATGGCGGTGTTGCAAGCGAGACGGGCCGGTCTGTTGCTGGGCGGCGTGCTGGGGCTGATCTACGCCATGCTGTACGGGTTGATCGCCGCCGAGCAGTACGCCTTGCTGATCGGCGCGCTGGTACTGCTGGTGATGGTGGCACTGATGATGTACCTGACCCGCCGCATCGACTGGTACGCGTACGTGCCCACCGGCGGCGCGTTGCCCGCGCCCGCAGCGCCAGCGGCTATCATGGAGCAGTCATGAACCTGCTCGCCATCGAAACCGCCACCGAAGCCTGCTCCGTTGCCCTGATCCACGGCGACGAACTGATTGCGCGCAGCGAAGTTGCGCCACGCCGGCATACCGAACTGGTACTGCCGATGGCCGACGCGCTGCTGGCCGAGGCCGGCATCGGCCGGCTGGCGCTGGATGCGATCGCGGTGGGGCGGGGGCCCGGCGCGTTCACCGGCGTGCGGCTGGGCGTGTCGCTGGCGCAGGGCATGGCGCTGGCGCTGGATCTGCCGGTGATCACCATCTCCTCGCTGGCCGCACTGGCGCTGGAGGCGCCGGAGGAAGAGGACACTGCGATTCTCGCCGTGATCGACGCACGCATGGGCGAGATCTATGCGGCCTGCTACCACCGCGATGACGATGGCGGTCTGATCGCGCTGGACGAGGAGCGTATCTGCACCGCGGACACCCTGCAGTTGCCTGAAGCCCATGCATGGCAGGTGGTCGGCAGCGGCTGGGCCACCTACGCCGCCGTGCTCAGTCAGCGGCTCACCGGCATCCTGCATTCCGCCGACGGCGCGCGCTACCCGCAGGCCGCGCACGTCGCCGAGCTGGCCATGCGCGAATTCAGGGCCGGACGCGCGCAGGCGCCCGAGCTGGCGCTGCCGGTGTATCTGCGTGACAAGGTGGCGTTGACCCTGGTGGAACAGGGCAAGGCCTGAGCGGCTGCGACGCAAGGCCACAGATTCCGACGTGAACGGGCCAGCTCGCCAGCTCTGGCGCGCTTTCAGTGGCGTGGCCCATGCGGGAACGCGCAAGGTAACATTCGACACTCCCCGTCTCGCGATGGAATTGGCGCATGCCGTTTGACTGTGTACTCGGTGCCTGGCATGCCCATGAGGCCGAGCTGCGCGGCTACCTCATTCATCGTCTTGGCGATGCGGACAGCGCCGACGATCTGCTGCAGGAAACCTTCCTGAAGTCGATGCGTCAGGGTGCCGCTTTCTGCGAAATCGACAATCCGCGTGCATGGCTGTTCCAGGTGGCCCGCAACGCCCTGATCGATCGCGCCCGTCTTGCCAGGCCCCGACTCGAATTGCCCGATCAGCTCGCCGCGCCGCCGACGGACGAGCGTGCGCCGGTGGACGAGCTGGATGCCTGCCTGCTGCGCAATCTTGCCGAGATGTCGGCCGAGGATCGCCAGATCATCGAGCAGTGCGATCTGCAGGGCATTCGGCAACATGACTTCGCCCAGGCCCAGGGCCTGAGCCTGCCGGCGACCAAGTCGCGACTGTTGCGCGCACGCCAACGCCTGCGCGATGCACTCACCCGCAACTGCCAGGTGCATTTCGACGACAGCGGCCGGGTTTGCTGTCACGTCCCGCGCACCTGAGCCGCCGGCTGCCCCGACGATCTGATTGATCTCGGTCAACGCGTGCCTTGCGCGGGTGGCGCAGCCTTTCCCGCAGGACATTCGAGCCATTCACGGGTTGCCGTGAGGGCATGGTTTCGGAGCTTGTCCGGTCATCGGGATGGATGCCCGGCGTGGAAGCTGCATCCTTTTGCCGCCGCGTTCGTCTCCTTGGGCAGAACCTTCCGTTTTGTCTCGAGATTGCCATGCACATGCAGGGTCAAACGATTTCCAACCCCACGCCGGCCGAGCCTGCGGCGTGGCGGGCATGGGTTGCGCCGGTGCTGTTCGTGGCCGTCTGGGTTGTGCTCTACAGCCAGCTCCAGCGCGCCACGGACGCCTTCATGCAGCTGCTGCCGATTGCCGCTGACACCCATCTGTACGGTGCCGTGAGCTTTTTCGTCTTCGAAGTGCCCAAGGTTCTTCTGTTACTGGCACTGATCGTGTTCGTGGTCGGCGTGGTGCAGACATTTTTCTCCCCGGAGAAGACGCGCGCGATCCTCGCCGGCCGGCGCCAGGGTGTGGGCAATGCCATGGCCGCCAGCCTCGGCATCGTCACGCCGTTCTGCTCCTGCTCGGCCGTACCTCTTTTCATCGGGTTCCTGACCGCAGGTGTGCCGCTGGGTGTGACCTTCTCGTTTCTGGTGGCCGCGCCGATGGTCAACGAGGTGGCGCTGGCGCTGCTGCTGGGCATGTTCGGCTGGAAGATCGCAATGCTCTATCTCGGCCTCGGCCTTGCGGTGGCCTTTGCGGCCGGCCTGATGATCGGGCACATGAATCCGGTCAAGCTGGTGGAGCCGTGGGTGTTCGAGTTGCCTGCCGTCAGCCATGCCGAAGTACGGCCGGACTGGGCCGCACGCTTCGCCCAGGGTTGGCAGCATGTGCGCGAGATCGTGCTCAAGGTGGCGCCCTACATCATCGCCGGCGTGGGCGTTGGCGCGTGGATTCACGGCTACGTGCCGCAGGACTTCATGGCCCATCTGATGGGCAAGGGTGCCTGGTGGTCGGTACCGCTGGCCGTGCTCATCGGCGTGCCGATGTACTCCAATGCGGCCGGCATCATCCCGATCGTGCAGGCGCTGCTGGGCAAGGGCGCCGCACTGGGTACCACGCTGGCTTTCATGATGGCCGTGACCGCCCTGTCCTTTCCCGAATTCATGATACTCAAGAAGGTCATGAAGCCCAGGCTGATCGCCTTGTTCGCCGGTGTGGTGACCGTGGGCATCATCTTTGTCGGCTACGTCTTCAACCTCGTGATGTGAAGCCCACGAGCCCATTCCCTTTTTCATTTCAGGAGGATTTCAGCATGACCAGCATCAAGGTACTCGGCCGCGGCTGCGCCAACTGCAAGGCGACGCAGAAACTCATCGAAGCCGTGTTGGCGGCCAGGGGCATCGAGGCCGAGGTGGAGAAGGTCGAGGATCTGCCCTCGATCGTGAAGTACGGCGTGATGAGTACCCCTGGCGTGGTGGTCGACGGCAAGGTCGTGCATGCCGGCGGCATACCGACCCGGGCGCAGGTCGAACAATGGTTTGCCGCCTGACTCACCCGAAGGAGACGGCGACGGGGTCAGGCGGCGAAGTCGGGATGCGTCTGATCTGACCCGGTGCGTCTGCGCAGCCTGCGGACGGTCAACCCCGGGTCGGACGAGGCGTTCCATGGCGCATCTCGCTTGCTCGACGGCGCAATCCGGTTCGCGCTGGAGATCGGCGATTCCAGGGCGTTCTGGTCACAGCGATCTTCGCCAACGCGGTACCATCGCGTTTTACTGCCAGAAAACATGGGTGCCACATGCTGGGAAAGTTGTTGGCTCTGCTCGCCGGTGCGGTCATCGCGGTGATCTCCCGCCTGGGCTACCTGGGCATCGTGTTGCTGATGGGGATCGAGAGTGCGTGCATACCCTTGCCATCGGAGATCATCATGCCTTTTTCAGGCTATCTGGTATCCCAGGGCACGCTGTCGCTGGGCCTGGTCGCCCTGGCCGGAGCCGTTGGTTGCCTGCTCGGGTCCTGGCTGGCCTACGCCATCGGTGCCTGGGGTGGCCGTCCGCTGATCGAGCGCTACGGCAAGTATGTGTTGATCTCCCGCCACGATCTCGATCTGGCCGATCGCTGGTTTCAACGACATGGCGACATCACGATCTTTGTCGGGCGGCTGCTGCCGGTGATCCGTACCTTCATCGCCTTTCCCGCCGGCGTGGTGCGGATGTCACCCTGGCGATTCAGCCTGTATACCTTCCTCGGCTCGCTGATCTGGTGCTGGGGGCTGGCATGGATCGGCATGAAACTGGGCGAGCACTGGGACACGCTGGGTGTCTATTTTCACCGCTTCGATGGAGTGATTGTCGCGGCGATCGTCATCGCCGCCGGGTTCTATGTGTGGCGCCACGTTCGCCAGCTGCGACGTGGCTGATTCAGCCCGACGATGCTTGCCCGGTGCCATGGCGAGCGGCCCGCTTGCGCGCCATGGCCCGCACGAAATCCTTCCTGAAATGGCCCAGCAGCGCGCGCCAGGGTGACAGCTCCGGTTGCGGGGCAAGCCCGGCGCCTAGGCGTTCGATCTGGTGGTAGTACCAGCCGGCCTGGGCCTGGTTGTTGAATGCGCGCATCGTGTTGGCGCGACTGTTCGGACCCCACCAGCCCTTGCCCAGCACCAGCCGATCTTCCGGTACCGGCAACGCGTCGAGGCTGCCGGCAAGCATGCGGGCGGGGAAATCCGGGTCGAGGCAGAACGGGCGGGCGATGCCGATCATGTCGGTGTCCCCGCTGCGCAATGCCGCCTCCATGCCGGCCAGGGTACGGAAGCCGCCGGTGATCATCAGCGGCATGTTGGCGGCGGCCTTGATCGACTTGGCGTACTTCAGGAACATCGCCTCGCGCTGGCGCGTGCTGTCGCGGATCTCGGCGGGGTCGTGCGCCTTGAAGAATTCCAGCTGCTCGTAGGTGCCACCGGAGATCTCCAGCAGGTCGATGCCGGCTTCGCTGAGCCAGCGCACCACCTGGATCGATTCGTCCAGGGTGAAGCCACCCTGGACGAAGTCGGAGGAATTGAGCTTCACCGAGATCGGGTAATTCGCGCCCACGCTGGCGCGCACCGCGCGCACGACTTCAAGCAGCAGATGGGCGCGGTTTTCCAGTGCGCCGCCCCAGCGATCGCTGCGCCGGTTGGTGCGCGGCGACAGGAACTGCGACAGCAGGTAGCCGTGGGCGGAATGGATCTGCACGCCGTCGAAGCCGGCCTTCTTCAGCACGGCGGCGGTACGGGCGAAGCGGACGATCACGTCGAGGATATCGGCCTCGGTCATCGCGCGTGGCTTGCCGAAATTGCCGGCCACCGACAGTTGCACCTCCGAGGGTGCCAGAGGGGTCAGTGTGACCAGTCGCGGGCACTGCCGGCCGGGGTGGCTGATCTGTGCCCACAGCTGGCTGCCGTGCGCATGCACCACGTCGGCCCAGGCCTTCAGCGCGTCGATGCCCGAGTCGTCTTCCACCACGACGTTGCCCGCGCGCTCAAGATAGCGCCGGTCGATCATGATGTTGCCGCTCAAATGCAGCGCCGCGCCGCCGCTGGCCCAGCTGGCGTAGAGCCGCTGGTGCGCAGCGGTGGCGTGGCCGTCGGGGCTGGCCAGTCCCTCGGTCATGGCCGATTTGCCGAAGCGATTCGCCAGTGTGTGGCCGCAGGGCAAGGTGAGGGGCAGCTCGATCACGGTGGAAATCCTGTGGGTGGGTGACGGCGTTTGCCTAGCAAGCGCCAACGCCGGGCACGCTACAGCAAACCTCGCCGAAGGGGAGCAGGCAATGCATCGCGCAGGCCATGGACGGTGCCACGAGTGGGTACCATCCGATCAGGTGCGGCGTGGTTCGGCAGCGACGATTCGACGCGACCGACAAGGCCCCACATCATGGGAATCAGGGTCACGCCACAATATTCGGGGAAAGGAATCGTGTTTCCAGCATAGCGTTGGGCAGCGGTTGGCTTATCAGAAACCCCTGGATCTCGTCACAGTCCAGTGAGCGTAGCAGGCGCAATTGTTCCTCGGTCTCGACGCCCTCCGCCACGACATGGAGTTGCAGCGAATGGGCGAGCTTGATGATGGTGGCCACCAGTGCCAGGCCTTGCTGGCTGGCGGTCATGTCGATCACGAACGAGCGGTCGATCTTCAAGGTATCCACCGGCAATTTGGCCAGCTGACTGAGCGAGGAATAGCCTGTCCCGAAATCGTCGATGGCGATGCGGACGCCCAGGCTGCGAATAGCCTGCAGGCTGACGATGCTGTGTCCGGCGTCCGCCATGATCACGCTTTCGGTGATCTCCAGTTCCAGTCCATCCGCCAATCGTGCATCCCTGGCGATGACCTGCGCAATCTCGTCGATGAAGCCGCGATCACGCAATTGCAGCGGTGACACGTTCACCGCGATGGGCACGGCAGCCAGGCCCGCGTCAAGCCAGCGCAAATAGTCTTCGGCCGCCTTGTGCAAGACCCAGCGCCCGACTTCGTTGATCAATCCGGTCTCTTCCAGGATCGGGATGAACAGGCCGGGCAGCACCAACCCGTCGTCCGGGTTGTTCCAGCGTAGCAGTGCCTCCACGCTGGTGACCTTGCCGCTCGCCAGCTTCATCTTGGGCTGGTAATGGAGCACGAATTCATCGTGGTCGAGTGCATGGCGAAGGTGATTCTCCATGGCCAGCTTGCCGGCCACGGTATCGGTCATTTTCTGTGTGTAGAACAGATAGCGATTCCCGGCCATCTTGGCTTGTTTGAGCGCCGCCTCGGCATTCCTGACCAGCGTGTCGGCGTCGGCACCGTCCTCCGGAAATAGTGCCACGCCAATCTTTGGGGTGATCGTGAAGTCGGCACCATGGAGGTGGAACGCATTGTCACGAAAGGCCTCGATGGTCTTCTCGACGAACCGCGCCACGTCACTTTCCTGGCGCACTTCCGGCATGACGATCGCGAAATGATCCGCGTCCATCCTGGCCAGCAGACTGGCATCCCCCGTACTCCCTGTCAGCCACTGTGCCACTTGCTTGAGCAGTGCATCGCCGGCCGGCCGGCCGAGGCTGTCGTTGATATTCTTGAACCGTTCGATATCGATCAGGCCCATGGCGAGCTTGTGCCCGCCGCTGGACGCACTGCGCAGGTATTGCGCCAGCCGCTCCAGAAACAGGGTGCGGTTGGCCAGCCCGGTGAGCACGTCGTAGTAGGCGAGGTAGTTGAGCTGTTCCTGCTTGTCGAGATGATCGATCGCGAATGCAATGTCGCTGGAGAGCTCCTGCAGCAAATTCAACTCCTCGTCATGAAAGAAGTTGCTCTCGCTTGCATAAAGTGCCAGTACGCCGATGGCCTCGTCCGCCACCATCAAGGGCAGCACGATAACCGAGCGGACACCAGCTTCCGCGTATTTTCTGCCGAAGACAAGCTGCGGATCGGTAGGCGAATCGTTCGAGATGATGGCTTTCTTGCTCCTGATCACCTGCGAGACCATGGTTTTCGAGGCAAGCTCCTCCTGCGACAGGGTCTTCCTTATCTCGTTCATGAGGGCCTCCTCCTTGCCCTCCGACGCCACCGGGACGATCCTTTTCGTGGTGCGATCCACGATGCCGACCATGGCCATGCGGAAGCCGCCCGCCTCGACCGCGATCCGGCACGATTCACGGAACAGCTCGTCGCGGTCGCTCACCCGCACAATCAGGGTATTGATGCCGCTGAGCACGGCATGCACCCGCGTGAGATAGGCGAGCCGGCTCTGAGCTTCCTTGCGCTCGGTGATGTCCATCGCCAGGCCTTCGATGATGAAGTCATCGCCTTCCGACCAACTGCCGATGGCCCGATCGTAGAACCAGCGCCAGTCGCCGGAGGCATTCCTGATGCGGTACTCGATCTTGAAGGGAGCGCCGGCCCGGCAGTCCTCGATGGCCCTTGCAACCATGGCGCGGTCGGCGGGATGAATGGATTCATTCCACAGCAACGGACGGGCACGAAGATATTCCATCGAGTAGCCGAGGATCGAGGCGACTCTGGATGAAAAGTAGATACTTCCCCGGGTGGTGGAAAATGCATAGACGACATCCGGGGAGTTTTCGATCAGGCGCTTGTACTTGCTCTCGCTCGCCTGCAGCGATTGCTCCGCGTGCTTGCGCTCGGTGACATCGCGAAAATACCAGACGCGTCCGTAGTGGCGTCCGTCCGCGCCATGGCATGGCGCGGAATAGCGGTCGATTATCCTGCCGTCCTTCAGCGATATTTCCTCGCGACTGGTCTCGTCGCGGTGCTCGTTCAGGTACCGGATCCGCGCGGCAAAGGCTTCGGCGTGCTCAACCTGGTCGATGACGGATTGAAGCACCGGTGCATCCAGCCCCTCGCTCACCAGATGCGGCGGGAGACGCCACAGGGCAATGAACTGCTGGTTGCAGGAGATGATCCGGCCGTTCTCGTCAACCACCAGAATCGCATCGAGCGACGCCTCCTGCTGAGTCTTGAGGATGGCATTCTTGAAGACAATCTGCTCTTCCGCGCGCTTGCGTCGGGACTCGCGATCGAAATTGTCGAGCGCGAAACTGATGTCGGTCGCCATTTCGAGCAGCAGCGCGCGCGCAGCTTCGTCGAAGGCATTGACCTCCCCCGAGTACAGAGTGAAGGCGCCAACGACATTGCCGTGCCGGTGCAATGGCAGCGAAGCGGATGCGGCCAGGCCGGCGCGTGCCGCGAGCTCGCGCCAGGGGGCGGTCATCGGATCTGCCTGGAAATCCTGGCACCAGTACAGACGGTTCTCGCGGATGGCGGTGCCTGTCGGCCCGCGGCCGAACGCGTGGCGGGCATCCACCAGCACGCTGATCTGGCGCAGGTAGCCGGTGGCATCGCCGAAACTGGCGACCGGCTGCACCGTGTCGATCGATGTGTCGATCAGGCCGACCCACGCCATCTTCATGCCGCCGAATTGCACGGCGGCGCGACAGACCTGCTGGTACAGATCATCTTCGCCATGGCTGTGCACGATGGCCTTGTTGGTCTGGCTCAGGGCAGCATACAGATGTGCATGCCGCTGGTATCGTGCATCGGCGGCCTTGCGCTCGCTGATGTCGCGGATATTGCACTGAATGACCTTGATGCCTTCGCAGTCGTAGGCGTTGCTCACGAATTCGACGTCGATGCGTGCCCCGCTGCGGGTCGCGAGCGGAAGATCCTCGTAGCGGACGTAGCCCTCCGTTTGCAGTTTCGCAAACATTTTCTTGCTCTGGGCCCTGTCCGCGACAGGACTCAATTCCCACAGTTTCCGTTCCAGCATTTCCGCATGCGTATAGCCCAGCATGTGGATCAGGTAGGGATTGACGTCCTCGATCTGGGCGGTGTCGGCGTTGACCAGCAGAATCCCGTCCTGGGCCGCTTCGAACAACCGGCGGTAGCGGCTTTCCGATATTCGCAGCGCTTCGCGTACACGTTCGTCTGTCGCATCCGTGTGAGATGAAGGCTGGATGGGTGGATCTTGCATGGTTTGAGTATCGCCCAGCCGCAATAAGCTGCGAAGTCGACATGCTAGGCCGAATTGTCGAAGGTTTCGTCAATTTCGCGTTGACGGGGCACAGCCGCTTGCGGCGACGCCGACCGCGTCGGGATTGCAGCGGCATCGCGCCGCTGGCTGCATCTGCCCGAAAGGGTGCTCGTCAGCGCCTGGCCAGCGCTGCCGAATATGGCGCAGTCACGGCGATCCGCTCGCCGTTGGCACCTTCACGGCATACGCCCGGACCTTCAATGCGTCGCGCTTGAGTCGCTTTCCACCACAGCCTTGTCGGCGCTTTCCCGATACCGTCGGTGGATCATGATCTCGCCACTTCGCGGCAGGCTTGCATCGCCGCGGGCGCGGTTCGCGTAGAGCCGCAGGCGGCCAGGCCTTGGCCCATCGCCTGGTGGTTGGCCGGCAAGTGGGCGCAAGGCAGGGCGATGGGTCGTCCGATCAGCGTGCGTGGCTCGCCAGCATGACCTTACAGCTGGCCAATCACCAGTTGCACCAGCAGACTGCTTGACGCCACGGCGATCCACACACCCAGTCCAAGCAGGATCGGGCGCGCGCCGCTGGAGATCATCTTGCGGATGTTCGCCGACAGGCCGATCGCGGTGAGCGCAACGATGATCAGGAACTCGGCCAGCAGGTGCAGATCAGGCAGGATCACCGCCGGAACGAGTCCGGCCGTGCGAATGCCCGAAGCAACAAGGAACCAGAGGATGAACCAGGGAAAGATGCTGGCCAGGCTGAAGTGGCCGACGCTGCCAGCCTGCGCATGCTTGCGCTTTTCGCGCGCGGCCACGATCAGGGCCAGCACCAGGCAGACCGGGATGATGAGCGTGGCCCGGGTCAGCTTGACGATGGTGGCGTAGTCGCCGGCGGCGTGGCTGTAGCTGTAGCCGGCCGCGACCACCGAGGAGGTATCGTTGATCGCGGTGCCGGCCCACAGGCCGAAGCCGAGGTCGGACATGTGCATCAGGTGGCCGAGCAGGGGAAACAGCAGCACGGCGATCACGTTGAACAGAAAGATGGTGGAGATCGCGAAGGCGGTGTCATGGTCGTCCGGGCGGATGATCGGGGTCACCGCGGCGATCGCCGAGCCGCCGCAGATCGCGGTGCCGACGCCGATCAGGATCTTCAGTTTGTCGTGCACGCCGAGCCAGCGCCCGAGCAGCCACGCGCTGACGAAGGCAACGCTCATCGTCACCAGGGTTACCCACAGCGATTCCAGGCCGGTCTTTGCCACCTGGCTCAGGCTGAGGCCGAAGCCCAGGGCGATGATCGACCACTGCAACACCTGCTTGCTGCCGAACTGGATACCGGGGGTAAAGCGCTCGTCCGGCGCAAACAGGTTGCGCACCGCGATGCCGAGCACGATGCCGAACACCGGGCCGCCGATCAGCGGCATCCAGCGTCCCAGCCACATCGCCAGCACGCCGATCGCCACGGCGAGCAGCAGGCCGGGCGCGCGACTGCGCATGCTGGGATGGATCACGGCGGCGATGGAAGGGGCGTTCATGCTGGGCTCCAGAAGGGATGCCGTCATTGTCCGCTTCGCCTTCCATCAGAAAAACTTGGAATATCTGATTAGGTGTATAAGATCACCTGATGATCAACATCAGTCCGCGCCAGCTCGACGTGTTCGTGCAGATTGCCCTGCTCGGCAGCGTGCGCGCCGCCGCCGAGCGGCTGCACCTGACCCAGCCGGCCGCCAGCATGGCGCTGGCCGAGATGGAACGGCAGCTGGATGCGCCGGTGTTCGATCGCGAACGCGGCCGACTGCATCTGAATGCGCGCGGGCGTGAGCTGCTGCCGTTGGCGCAGGAGCTGCTCGAGCGCCATGCCGAATTCGGTCGGCGCGGCAGCGAAGGCGGCGCGGCGCTGACTGGTGAGTTGCGCATCGGCACCAGCAATACGGTCGGCAACTACCGGGTCGGCGAGCTGCTGGGGCCGTTCGTGCGCGCGCACCCACAGGTGGCGATTCGTCTGCGCGTGGCCAATACCGAAGCCATCGCTGCCGGCATGCTCGATCACAGCCTCGACATCGGCTGCGTCGAGGGGCCGGTAACCCACCCGCAACTGGAAGTACGGCCGTGGCGCGACGACCTGCTGGTGGTATGTGCGGCGCCGGAGCATCCGCTGGCGCGCAGGCGCGGCCTGAAGCCGGCGGATTTCGCCGGCGCTCGCTGGGTGCTGCGCGAGCCGGGCTCGGCCACGCGAACCATCAGCGAGCGTGTGCTGGCGCAACTGCCGCCCGGCGAGACCGTGCTGGAGCTCGATCAGATCGAGGCAATCAAGCAGGTGGTGGTGGCCGGGCTGGGCATTGCCTGCCTGCCCGCGGTGGCGATCACCGATGCGGTCGCTGCCGGTCACCTGAAGGTGCTCAATACCCCGTTCCTCGACCTGCGCCGCAAGCTGTCGCTGCTGCTGCACCGGCAGAAATATCGTGGCGCGTTGCTGGATGCGTTTCTGCAGGAGGTCTGAGGCCAACGTCGGCGCGGCGAGCGTAGCTGCCTCGAAGAGCTCGCTTCGGCGCCTTTGGCCATGTCCGGAGCTGCGAATAGGGTCGCCGAC
>JAJXYE010000185.1 GCA_021780735.1 Pseudomonadota bacterium
AGAGGCGCTCGCGCGGCAGGATCAGGCCATAGGGTGACAAATCCTCCAGCGTGATCTTCTCCTTCGCTGCCAGCGGGTGATCGGGCGGCATGATCAACATGGGATCGTAGTGGTGCACCGGTGCCCAGGCGATGTCATTGGGTACGTCGAGCATGGAGCCCACGGCGAAGTCGGCCTCGTCGGCGCGCAGCATGGCCATACCGTCCTTGCCGGTGACATTGGCCAGTTGCAGTTGCACCGCGGGAAACTGCTCGCGGTAGCGTCTTACCAGTTCGGGCAGCAGGTACTGGATGGTCGAAGTCCCTGCTGCGACGGTCAGACGTCCACCCTGCAGGCCCTTGACCCGTGCCTGGAAATCGCGATCCAGCGTTTCCCAGCCCTCGACCAGCGGTCGCGCCAGCTCATACAGCGCTTCGCCTGCATCAGTGAGATTGATGCGCCGGCGGCGGCGATCCATCAGGCTCGCGCCCAGCTCGCGCTCCAGCGCCTGCAACTGCAGGCTGATGGTCGGCTGCGACAGGTACAGCGCCTCGGCGGCGCGGGTCAGCGTGCCCAGCTTCACCACACTGACAAACGCACGCAACTGCTTGTGGCGGTTGCCCTTGTAGTAGTAGCGGCCTGCAGCTTCGCCCGATGGCTCACGTTCGACGCTCTTTTTTGCTGCGCTGCGGCGCGGCTTTTTCCCTTTTTTCAGCACAACAGGAGTCCTTCTCTCTATTTATTTCAATGCTTTGGCATATGCATTGATCATGCTCATATTACTGATTGAAACATTTACTTTGTCAAATTTCAGCTTTGCTCCTAGCTTCCAAAGCACCAACGAGACCGGAGCAAGCTCATGGCAGTACCGCAGGAACGACTCGATTTCGGCGCCGCCCAGGTGCATGACGACGGCATCGGCTACGACAGCATCCTGACGCCCGCGGCGCTGGCGTTTCTGACCCGCCTGCATCGCCGCTTCAATGCCGAGCGCAAACGCCTGCTGCAGGAGCGACGCGAGCGCCAGGCCCGCTACGATGCCGGTGCGCTGCCCGAATTCCGCACCGATACGCTGGCGATTCGCGAATCCGACTGGAGCGTGGCGGCCATTCCCGCGGCGCTGCAGGATCGCCGGGTGGAGATCACCGGGCCGGTCGAACGCAAGATGATCATCAATGCGCTGAACTCTGGCGCCAAGGTGTTCATGGCCGACTTCGAGGATTCGTCCTCACCCACGTTCGCCAACCAGCTTGATGGCCAGGTCAACCTGCGCGACGCCGTCAACGGCATCATCGAGTTCCGCTCCGAAACCGGCAAGAGCTACCACCTCAACGACCAGCCCGCGGTATTGGTGGTGCGTCCTCGCGGCTGGCATCTCGAAGACCGCCACCTCAGCGTGGACGGCGAGCCGATCTCCGGCGCCCTGCTCGATTTCGGCCTGTTCGCTTTCCACAACGCACGCGCCCTGCACCAGCAGCAGCGCGGCCCGTACTTCTACCTGCCCAAGCTGGAGGCGATGGAGGAAGCCACGTTGTGGGACGAGGTGATCGGCAGCGCCGAGCACGAGCTGCACCTGCCCGTCGGCAGCATGAAGGTGACCGTGCTGATCGAGACGCTGCCCGCCGCGTTCCAGATGGACGAAATCCTGCATGCACTGCGCCGGCGCGCGGTCGGACTGAATTGCGGTCGCTGGGATTACATTTTTTCCTACCTGAAAACCTTGCGTGGCCACTGCGACCGGTTGCTGCCCGAGCGCGCCCAGGTCGGCATGACGGCGCCGTTCCTGAAGGCGTATTCCGAGCTGCTGATCAAGACCTGTCATCGCCGCGGTGCGTTTGCCATGGGCGGCATGGCGGCGCAGATTCCGATCAAGGGCGACGACGCGGCGAACGACGCGGCGATGGCCAAGGTGCGCGCCGACAAGCTGCGCGAAGTGCAGGCCGGACATGACGGCACCTGGGTGGCGCATCCGGCGCTGGTGCCGGTCGCCCAGGAAATTTTCGATCAGTACATGCCCGCGCCGAACCAGCTCGGTGTGCTGCGCCAGGACGTCAGCGTTTGCCGCGAGCAGTTGCTGGCTGCACCGAACGGCACCATCAGCCGCGCCGGTTTCGACAACAACGTCGAGGTCTGCCTGCGCTATACCGCGGCCTGGCTGGATGGGCTCGGCTGTGTGCCGATCCACCACCTGATGGAAGACGCCGCCACCGCCGAGATCGCCCGCGCCCAGTTGTGGCAGTGGCTGCATCACGGCGACCTGGAGTTTGCCGATCACGCTCCAATCGACTTTGCCCTGTTCGACCACGCGCTCGCCAGCCACACCCATCGACTGCGTGAAAGCCATCACCCCGGCGCCGCCCGCGCCGACGCGGCCGCCGCGCTGATCGCCGCCATGACCCATGCCGACACCCTGGGCGACTTCCTCACCCTGCCTGCCTATGAACAGCTCGCCTGAGCGTCACCGCCCCCTTGCCATCTGGAAACTGACATGAAAAACAACTTGCCTACCGCCGAACAGATCAGCCTGGACTGGAGGAACAACGCCCGCTGGGCGGGTGTCCAGCGCAATTACAGCGCCGAGGACGTGGTACGCCTGCGCGGCACGGTGGGGATCGAGCACACCCTGGCCAGGCGCGGCGCCGAGCGGCTGTGGAAATCGCTGCACAAGGAAGACTTCGTCAATGCCCTCGGCGCACTGACCGGCAACCAGGCGATGCAGCAGGTCAAGGCCGGCCTGCAGGCGATCTACCTCAGTGGCTGGCAGGTAGCCGCCGATGCCAACGTGGCGGGCGAGATGTATCCCGACCAGTCGCTGTACCCGGCCAACTCGGTGCCGCTGGTGGTGAAGAAGATCAACAACACCCTGCTGCGTGCCGACCAGTTGCACCATGCCGAAGGCAAGGACGACACCGACTGGCTGGTGCCGATCGTGGCCGATGCCGAAGCCGGCTTCGGCGGCGTGCTGAATGCGTTCGAGCTGATGAAGGCGATGATCGAGGCTGGCGCCGCCGGCGTGCATTTCGAAGATCAGCTGGCTTCGGTGAAGAAGTGTGGCCACATGGGCGGCAAGGTGCTGGTGCCGACGCGTGAAGCGGTCGACAAGCTCAACGCGGCCCGCCTGGCGGCCGACGTCTGCGGCGTGCCGACCCTGCTGGTGGCACGCACCGATGCCGATGCCGCCGATCTGCTGACTTCGGACATCGACCCCAACGACAAGGCCTTCATCACCGGTGAACGCACCGTCGAGGGCTTCTTCCGGGTGCGGCCCGGCCTGGATCAGGCGATCAGCCGCGGCCTGGCCTATGCCCCGTATGCCGACCTGATCTGGTGCGAAACCAGCAAGCCGAACCTGGAGGACGCGCGACGCTTCGCCGAGGCGATCCACGCGAAATTCCCGGACAAGATGCTGGCCTACAACTGCTCGCCCAGCTTCAACTGGAAGAAGAACCTGGACGACGCCACCATCGCGACATTCCAGAAGGAACTGGGCGCGATGGGTTACAAGTTCCAGTTCATCACCCTGGCCGGTTTCCACAGCCTCAACTACGGCATGTTCGACCTGGCGCACGGCTATGCACGCCGCCAGATGAGCGCCTTCGTCGAGCTGCAGGAGAAGGAGTTCGCTGCCGCCGACCGTGGCTTCACCGCGGTGAAGCACCAGCGCGAGGTCGGCACCGGCTATTTCGATGCCGTGACCCAGGCCATCCAGCAAGGCCAGTCATCGACCACCGCCCTGACCGGCTCGACCGAGGAGGCGCAGTTCGCCTCGAAGAGGGCGTCGGCCGCGTAACCAAGCCCACGGCACGCACAACAGCACGCGGTGCGCGAAACTCTTCGAGCGACAGGCGAGGAGCTTCGCGCACCGCCCCGCGCGGCATCCAGCTGGCTGGATGCGACCAACAAAGCATCAGGCGCTGGCGCTGTCCGGCATATCGACATTCACCAGATCCGGCGCGTCCCCGCCGACATCCACCACCAGCCGGTTGCGGCCACCATGCTTGGCGCGATAGAGCGCGGCGTCGGCATCGGCGAAGAGTTGATGCAATTCATAGCCGGAGACGGCACTGTGCGCCATACCCAGGCTGGCTGACACCTCCACTTTGACCCCCCCGTCGAGCCCAATCCGGGCGGCGGCGAGGCTACGGCGGATCCGGGTGGCAATCTCGACGCCCTGCTCGCAGGTACAGGCCGGCATCAGGATGCCGAATTCTTCGCCTCCAAGGCGACCAAACAGATCCGAGCCGCGCAGTTCCCGGCGAAAGATCTCGACGACGCGTCGCAAGGCTTCGTCGCCGGCCGCATGGCCGTAGGTGTCGTTGATTTGCTTGAAGTGATCCAGATCCAGCGCAACCAGGCAGGCGCCCGCATCGGCCTGATGCAACCGCTGCAGTATCCGGGCGGCTTCCTGCAGAAAGTGCTGACGATTGAAGGCACCGGTCAAGCCGTCATGACGCGCGAGCTGCCGGAAGCGAAGCTGGGAATGCTTGAGTCGAAACATCCACAGGCCGATGACGACGATCACAAGCGTCAGCATGGCGATATACAGCCGGCTGGTCTCCTGCGCCTTGCCAGCCAGTGCCTGACGCAATTTGAGAATGCTGTTCTGCCTGTCCAGCGCCTCCAGCTTCAGCTTCTTGTCCAGAACCTGCTGCCTGACCATCTGGTAGGCCAGCGCACGCGCCTTGGTATCGTCCATCTCGGCCTTGTCCTGCGCCACGTACTTTTGGTAGTAGCTCAGCGCTTCAGCGAGGTGACCGGCCTTCTTTTCTACCTCGTAGAGCACTTCGTAGGCCGTTTGCAGCGGCCAGGTGAAACTCTTCGGATCGCTTGCCGATACCACGGCCATTGCCCAGGTTCTTGCCTTGGCATCCTGACCCTGACTCAGATAGGCCTGGGCCAGAAGATCGTACAGCTCGGTCAGATGAGGTTTGAACCGGGATCGACGGATAGTGGGCGCAATCTCGTCCAGCAGGGCGATGGCTCGCTCCGCATGACCTTCCTGCAGCAACAAATCCGCCCTGTCCAGACGGAGCGTGTTGGCGAAGATCACTTGCCTGTCGGCAAGACAGATCGCAATCGCCCGAAGAAGCTCGGGATCTGCGGAGGAAATCGTCACCGCGCTGGAAATCGCGTTCACCTTGTAGGAATAAGTCGCGCATCGACTTTCACGAGGCATCCGTTCCGGATCCAGCTGCCTGACGTACTTCAAGGCCTGATCATGTTCTCCCGCCAGACCAAGCATCTGGACAATCGAACGCAAAGCCTCCGCACGCGCACTGATGTCGGTCACCTGGGGCAGAGCGGCCGTCAACGTATTGGCCAAGGTGAAGGCCTGCTCGTAATGTCGGTTGTACGCCAGGCTGTTGATCAACTTCGCTGATGCCCGAGTCACCAATGCCGGGTCGCCCGAATGGTCGATGATGTCCTGCAGGATGGGGGCATCCTTGGCGAGGTTCCCCTCGAGGCTTGTTTGGCAGGCGTCCAGGTACCGAAGGTGCCATCGCTGCGCCGGTGACAGCAGGCTTTCCCTTTGATGAAGCTGCTTCAGCACGCCAGCGAAGCGCGGCTGATCCGTCAAATGGAACCTTTCTGCCTGCGCAAACAACGCGGCTGCCGTGGTTGCGTCCGGGATCGCCGCCCGGGCGGTGCCCATGGCAAGGCAAAGAAGCGCGCCCACGAGGAGAACGCGACTGGCGATGCAACCTGAGCCGGCACCTTGCATGTACTTAGCGAGAGACCATCATTTGGCACACCGGTGAAATGGCCATCTATTTCGCGCTGCCCGGATCATCGTCGCCCTTGCCGTCGCCATCGTCAGCATCATCGTCATCATCGTCGCAATCACCACCGACGTTATTGTTCACGCTATGAGTCGTCTTGACGTCGCCGTGGCCAAGTTCCTTGGACAGGTGGCCTTCGTCGCCCGAGATGACCGCAAGCTTGAGTGCGTCGCTGGCTTTCAGGCCGGTCAGGGCCTGCGACAGATCCTCTGCAGACGCGTGACGCAGCGACGCATCCCGCCCGATAGCTTCCAGCAGTTCGATCGTATTGCTCATGTTGTCCCCTGTTTCCGTTGTCGATGAACTACCTGTTCCACCCAGGGAGCTCAGGTCATCCGCTGGCGAAAGACATTCCACGCGATGGGGCGATGCTCCGATGTTCTTCGCCATGGCACGCCTCGTCTGACAGCGACCTTGAGCCTATCACGCGCCAAGAGGCCCCGTGGCCCGCGTCAGCTCGTCTGCATCATCGCCGCCCAGGCCCGATCCAGCTCCGCCAATCGCTCCCGCACAACCGGGTTCGGACGCAGCGCCGACGCCGGCGGCAGAATGACGGTTTCCTCGGCGGTCACGTCTGTCGCGGGCAAATCCCGCAGGGCCACACGGCGGATACGCGGCTGCTGGATCGGCAACGTGGCGCCGCGATAGATGACCACCTCGTGCTCCAGCGGATAGTCTTTTTCAAGCACGTCCACCAGCACCTGCCGGTATTCGGGGCCGGTGGCAAAGCGCTTCAACGAGCGGTCGCCGACCAGACCCACCTGCCACAGCACCAGATAGGCAGCGGGATTGAGGGGGGTCTGGCAGAACAGCAGCTGGCTCGCCTCATAGTGCTGGCAACCCTGGCGTCCGGGATCGATGCCGAGGTCGGCATACAGGCAATCCTCGGCGGAGATACCCGGCTCCATGTGGGCCCGAAAGCCTTCCGCGCGCGCCACCTTGATCACTTCGTGCGGCGTCCAGGCAAATATGCCGGGATGGCCGTAGAACACCGCGCAGACTTTCCGGCCCGCGCGCACCTCGACCATCATTACCTCGACCCATTCGCGATAGGTGACCAGGCGTGATTTGCCCTCGCCGTAGTACGGCTGCAGACTGCGTACATCCGCATGCATGCTTTCCAGCCACATCTCCACGATACCGTCGGAGAGAGCCGCGAAGACGACGTCAGACTGCTCGATATGGCTGCGCGCCAGCGGACCGAGATGCGAGCCCAGGGTCATGCCGAGACCAACGCAGGCGATGCTCCCGCGTTGCTTGGCGATGGTTGCGGCAGGCGTGCTGGTTGTACTCATGGCGGCTTCCGGCGGGTAATGGTGCAGATGCAATGGGCGCGAGACCTGTCGATGGCCCGCACCGGCGACTCTCGACGCAATGGTCAGTGGTGCGGGAACGCGGCGGCAGGCAAGGTCATCCAGCCGAACCGGTCGGCTGCTGCCTGCTGGCTGGCGGCACCAGCGCAATGACCGCCCAGCCAGGCCTGGGTTCCAGTTCGCGCCTGGATGAGACCACCCGCAGCACGCCCTTTTCCTCCACGCCGAACAACAGCACGCTCGTCGACCCGTAATGCTCGATGAAATGCGGCCAGTCGAACGTGCCGCTGAGCCGGGTCGTCTTGATCCGCCAGCCCTGCTGCAGCAGCTCGGCGAAACGCCCATGGGTCATCTGCTCGTCGAACAACGGCGGCGCCAGCAGATTGCCGGCCAGCGCGGCGCGATCGGTATTTTCCAGCGGGGTCAGGTTGCGCAGCCGGTAGACCTTGTCGCGGCCGAATTCCTGACGGTAATGCACGCAGGCGAGCGAATTGCGCTCGCGATGAGTGGAAACCGACAGCAATCGGCCAATACCGGTCAGATCGAGGTAACGTTCGGCGTGCGGCGACGCCGGATTGCCGAAGAAGGTGGTCAGACCCTCCATCCGGGCCAGGCGGATGCCATCCCAGTCGTCGTCAGCCAGCACCACCCGAAAACCCGCCTCGTCCAGCGCCTTGCCGATCGCGCGGGCGACCTGGTCCGAGCCAAAGACAAGCACGCCACGCGGCTCCGGCTCAGCCACCTTGAGCCAGATCGCCAGCGATCGCGCCGTGGCACTCTGCAACACCACGGTGCCGATGATCAGGGTAAAGATCAGCGGCACCAGCGCGTCTGCCCCCGCAACGCCCAGCGCATCCAGACGCAGCGCGAACAACGCCGAGACCGAGGCGGCCACGATGCCGCGCGGCGCCACCCAGCCGATCAAGGCCCGCTCGCGCCAGCTGAGCCCGCTGCCGATGCTGGCAAGCGCCACGCTCAACGGACGCACCACCAACTGGGCCAGCAGGAACAGGACGAAGCCGGCGAAGAGCATGCCCTGAGGCAGCGGCCACGGCAGTCGTGCCGCCAGCAGGATGAACAATACCGACACCAGCACCGTGGTGAGGTTCTCCTTGAAATCCAGGATATCGTCGACGTGTACACCGCGCAGGTTGCCCAGCGCGATGCCCATGATGGTCACCGCCAGCAGGCCCGACTCGTGGGTAAGTACGTTGGACAGACTGAAAGCCAGCAGCACCGCCGCCAGCACCGCATAGTTCTGCAGGTATTCGGGAATCATCTGCCGCCGCAGGAAGAACGCCATCAGCCACGCCGACACCGCACCGATCACCACGCCACTGCCGACGGTGGCGATGAACACGCCCAGGGTGTGGCCTTCCCGGCGCGACACCACCGCTTCGAAGACCAGTACCGCGAACAGCGCGCCGAGCGGGTCGATCACGATGCCTTCCCAACGCAAGGTATTGGCGATACGTGCGTTCGGCCGCAGCGTGCGCAACATCGGCGAGATCACCGTCGGCCCGGTGACGCAGCCCAGCGCGCCGAACAGCAGCGCAATCGGCCAGCTCAGCCCGGCGATCCTGTGCGCCAGCCAGGCCAGCATCAACAAGGTCGCCATGGCGCCATAGCTGACCAACCCGCGCACTGCCTTGCCAATGCCGGGTAATTCGTGGAAACGCAGGCTCAGGCTCCCCTCGAACAGGATCAAGGCGACCGCCAGCGATACCACCGGAAACAGCAAGTCGCCGAGCAGCCGATCCGGCGCGAGCACACCGCTGACCGGCCCGAGCAGGATGCCGGCCAACAACAGGAACAGAATTGCCGGCAGCTTCACCCGCCAGGCCAGCCACTGCGCCAGGAACCCGATCATCAGCATGCCGGCGAGCATCAGGCCAAGCTCGATAGTCATTGCCGCCCTCGCAGAGATCCGATGGCTATCGAAACATGCAGCGACAGCAACGTCCAGCCGATGCGACAGCCGCCGTCAGAAGCGGCGGTACTGCAGGGCTTCGGCCAGGTGCTCACGCTCCAGCAACGCCGTCCCACCGTCGAGATCGGCAATCGTGCGAGCTACCCGCAGCACCCGATGGTAGGCGCGCGCCGACAGGCCCAGTCGCTCCAGCGCGTTTTCGAACCAGCGCCGCTCGGCCGGGCCGAGCGCGCAGTCGCGTTCCAGCTCACGCGCACTGATCTCCGCGTTCGGCCGGCCCGCGCGCATCAGCGACTGCCGCCGCGCCTTGAGCACGCGCGTGCGCACAGTGGCGGAATCCTCGTCGCGCTCGCCACGCGCCGCGCCCAGTTCGGCCAGCGGCACCGGCGGCACCTGCACGCACAGGTCGATGCGATCCAGCAACGGCCCGGAAATGCGCGAACGATAGCGCTGCACCTGGTCGGGCGTGCAATGACAGCGCGGGTCGCCGGCATAACCGCAAGGGCACGGGTTCATCGACGCGACCAGCTGGAACTGGGCCGGGAACATCGATTGCCGGGCCGCCCGCGATATCATGATGTGGCCGGACTCCATCGGTTCGCGCAGCACCTCCAGCACATGCCGGCTGAATTCCGGCAGCTCGTCCAGGAACAGCACGCCGTTGTGCGCCAGCGAAATCTCGCCGGGGCGCGGATACGAGCCGCCACCGACCAGCGCCACGGCCGAGGCCGTGTGGTGCGGCGCGCGGAAGGGCCGGCGGCGCCAATGCGCAAGATCTGTGGGCTGGCCGGAGACCGACAATACGGCGCAGGTTTCCAGCGCCTCGGACTCCGACAGCGGCGGCAGGATGCCAGGCAGGCGTTCGGCCAGCATCGTCTTGCCGGTGCCCGGCGGGCCGATCAGCAGCAGATGGTGGCCACCCACGGCGGTGATCTCCAGCGCCCGCCGCGCCTGCAACTGGCCGCGCACATCTGCCAGATCCGGACCCTCGTTGGCTCCGCCATCGCTGGGGACGCCGACCGGCGTCGACAGCTCGTGTGCGCCGCGCAGCCAGCCACAGACCTCAGCCAGGGTATCTGCCACGCGCACATCCACGTCCGGCACCAGCGCCGCCTCGGCGGCATTCTCGCGCGGCACCAGTACGCGTCGGCCTCGCGCCCGCGCGCGCAGCAAGGCCGGCAGCACGCCGGATACGCTGCGCAGCGCACCGGTCAGCGCCAGCTCGCCAAGAAATTCGCAGTCGTCCAGCTTGTCGCGCGGCACCTGGCCGCTGGCCGCTAGGATGCCCAGCGCAATCGCCAGATCGAAGCGCCCGCCGTCCTTGGGCAACTCGGCTGGCGCCAGGTTCACCGTGACACGTCGGTTCGGATACTCGAACGCGGTGTTCTGGATCGCCACGCGCACGCGATCGCGCGCCTCACGCACCGCCGCTTCGGGCAGACCGACAATATTGGTGCTGGGCAAACCGCCGGAGAGGTGTACCTCGACCATCACCTGGGGTGCGGAAATACCTTCCTGCGCCCGGCTGAGGGTGACCGCCAGGCTCATGCGGCTGCGCGGGTGCTGAGCACGGAAGATGGGTCGCTGATATGCAAGGACATCGAGCGACTCCATCAGCAGCGCTGGATAAATAACCGCCTCCGATCGTTCTCGGGGTGAGGGTGACGGATCGGAGGCGGCTCCCGGGAGACTTGGTTGTAACTAACTCCCGCGGGGAGCGACGACGGCCTCAAGCTCGGCGACGCGCCGCTCCAGTTCGTCAACCTTGGCGCGGGTGCGCGCCAGCAGTTGTGACTGAACCTCGAATTCTTCGCGGGTGACCAGGTCGAGGCGGCGCAATCCCTGCGCCAGAACATCCTGGAAGTTGGCGCGCAAATCCTGCTGCACCTGTGCCAGTCCTGGCGGTACCAACGACACAAGTCGCAGGGCAATCTGGTCGATATCCTGCTTGTCCATCATGGACAGCGCCTCGCTCTCGTCGAGGTAAATATTAGGTGAACGGAAATCACGGACGCCATCAGCTTGCTCCATCAGAATCTGTAGGGATTGTCCTACACGAGAGCCGATCAGGCGACAATGCCAGGCCGCACAGGCAGAATGGACGCTCGTCCAGGCGCTGATGCCGGTGCGTGTCGATATCGAGGTAGTCCCATGAAGCTGGTTGTGGCGATCATCAAGCCGTTCAAACTGGACGACGTGCGCGAGGCGCTGGCCGAAGTTGGCGTGCAGGGCGTCACGGTGACCGAAGTGAAGGGTTTTGGTCGGCAGAAGGGCCACACCGAGCTGTATCGCGGTGCCGAGTACGTGGTCGATTTCCTGCCCAAGATCAAGCTGGAGGCGGCCATTGCCGACGACCAGCTGGATCGGGTGCTGGAGGCCATCCAGAATTCCGCCCGCACAGGCAAGATCGGCGACGGCAAGATTTTCGTCAGTACACTCGACCAGGTCATCCGCATCCGCACCGGCGAGCTCGACAACGACGCCTTGTAGGCCAGGCGCCGGCTCCAGCACCCGTCGAGTCGACCAACCACGCATACACAAATTGTTGGGTTGACCATGCCATGGACACCCGATATGTTGTGTGCGTCGGTGCCCGACCAGATGCGACATCGGTCAGGCTTAAAAGGGAATCCGGTGAAAATCCGGAACTGCCCCGCAGCGGTAAAGCGGAAACGAACGTGCCCAAACGCACTGGCCTGCCATGGCTGGGAAGCGGGCGCAACTAGGTGGATCGCAAGATCCTCGTCCGCAAGTCCGAAGACCTGCCGGCACATCGGGACGAACGTGTCCCGGTGCGTGGTGATGGCTTCCGCGGGGAGGTTCGTCGCAGTGCAGGAGGCCGCATGGCGCCTGCATTGCGTACCGCTTCCGGAATCTGTCGCTTCAGGCCCTGCGCGTGGGAGCAGGCGTTTGATGTCCAAGCCGGAGCCATCCAACCATGCAACCTCTCGATTCCGCCGGGCGCGAGCGCACCATCGCGTGTGCCGAGCTCTCCACCACGACAGCCACCGCCGCTGCCTCGTCCGACCAGGCCCGCTTCGCCCTTGCCCCGCCGCATGCCCCCGGCCAGATGCAGGTGACCAAACGCAGTGGCGCTTGCGAGACGGTAGACGTCAACAAGATCGTCAGGGCAGTGACGCGCAGCGCCGCAGGACTGCATGCAGTCGACCCGCTGCGCGTGGCACTGAAAACCATTGGCGGCCTGTACGACGGCGCCACCACGCAGGAGCTGGATCAGCTCTCGATCCGCACCGCCGCCGCGCTCACCGCGGAGGAGCCGGAATACGGCCAGCTCGCGGCCCGCCTGCTCAATGCCTTCATCGACAAGGAAGTGTCGGGCCAGGAGATCCAGAGCTTCTCGCAAGCGGTGGCCCACGGTGCCGAGGTCGGCATCCTCAACGAACGCCTGCGCGACTTCGTGGCACTCAACGCACGCAAGCTCAACGACGCGATCGATCCGCTGGCCTCACGCCGCTTTGAATACTTCGGCCTGCGTACGGTATACGACCGCTACCTGCTGCGGCATCCCACGAAACGCTACGTGATCGAGACGCCACAATACTTCTTCATGCGCGTCGCCTGCTCGCTGGGCGGCAGCGGGATCGCCGAGACACTGGAGCTCTACCGCCTGCTGTCGTCGCTGGAATACATTGTCAGCTCACCGTCGCTGTTCAATGCCGGAACCACCCACGAGCAGCTCAGCTCCTGCTTCCTGCTCGACTCACCGGTCGATTCGCTGGAATCGATCTATGACAAGTACGCCGACGTGGCCAAGCTCAGCAAGTTCGCCGGCGGCATCGGCCTGAGCTGGTCACGCGTGCGCTCGCGCGGCTCGCTGATCAGGGGCACCAATGGCCACTCCAACGGGCTGGTGCCGTGGCTGAAGACGCTCGATGCCTCGGTCGCCGCAGTGAACCAAGGCGGCAAGCGCAA
>JAJXYE010000109.1 GCA_021780735.1 Pseudomonadota bacterium
GTGAACGGCGGAAGATTAGCCCTGCCTGGCTACCGCTGGGGCGGCCTTGACCTCGGCTGCCACAGGCGTCGCCGCAGTCGATGCCGCGGGCGCAGCGGCCGGGGCAGCCGACTTCGCCTGCTGCTCGGCGAGCCATTTGGCGAAATCCGCCTTCGACTTGGCCACCACCACGATCGGCATGAAGCCATGATCCTGACCGCACAGCTCGGCACACTGACCACGATACGTGCCCGGCTTCGTGATGTTGGTCCAGGCTGCGTTGGCGATGCCGGGGATCGCGTCGAGCTTCCAGCCCAGCGCAGGCACCCACCAGGAATGGATCACATCGCCACCGGTGATCACAAAACGGATCTTGGTGTCGATCGGCACCACCAGCGGATGGTCGACATTCAGCAGATAGGTATTCTCGTTGCCGACCTTCACCGCATAAGGATCCATGCCCGAATCGAGCTGGCGGGTCTGGTCACTCAGCGAGTCGAGCTTGGACATGAAGCCGACGTGTTCGATCGGCTTGCCCAGGTAGCTGACGTAGTCGTAACGCCATTTCCACTGGTAGCCGGTGACCTTGACGGTCATCTGCGAACCGGTGGTGTTTGCCCACGAGGTGAGGCCGCCGGTCGACAGGTAGGCCAGCACGATCAGAATCATGACCGGTACCGTGGTCCAGACGATTTCGAGACCGGTATGGTGCGACCACTTCTCGGCCACCGCGCCGCGTGATTTGCGGAAGCGGAACATGGCGATGAACATCGCGCCGAACACCAGGATGCCGATGACCACGCAGACACTGAGCGAAATATTGTTCAGATCGTATGGCACGTGCGACCAGGTACTGGCGCCGGGCTTCATGTTCAGCTGCCAGGGTTCCGGCGCGGCCTGAACGAGGCTGCCGAACGATGCAAGGGCGAGACCCGCCGCTGCCATGATTGATCGCCTGATGCCACCAGATGTCATGTCTTGCACCTTTGTTGTACCTGTTTGCGTGACTGGTCGTTGAGCTCGGCCAGCAACACCCTGAGTTTTCTCGACAGCGCGACGCGTTCGGGCTCCGCCAGAAACACGCCGATCTCCAGATCGCGACCATGCGACGACAGCAACAGGCGTCCATCACCTGCCTCCAGCACCACGCGCACCCAATATGACGGGAAACGCACGCAGCCCCGACCCGGCAACGAATGCACCTCCAGCGACGACTCGTCGAGGGTGATGCGCTCACTGCGAGCACCGGCCCGCCAGGCCACGCTCAAGGCGATCGCCATGGCGGCGGATTCCACCAGGGCAAACAGCGGAGCAAACACATTCCCCTGCCACGCCCCCAGTACTGCCGTTGTCAACGTCAGCGCCACCAGAACCATGATCAAGCGACGCAAGCCGCGCCGGCTGAGCGTGCGGTTGGGCCTGAGCCACAACGTCACGCACGGCAAGCCGGCGGTAGCTGGTCGAAGCACGATCATGGGGATCCGGCGTGCCCGGGACGTCGGAATGATAGGCCGCGGCGAGGCGGCGGGCAACAATGTCGCACCCGGCTGACCTGGATCATTGCCGCGAGGGCCGTTTTCAAGCCAGGCCTGGCGTCGCTCGCGCTGCCGGAAAATCCGGCCAATCGAGGCATCGCCGACCCTCTTCAACTCATGGCGTACCGCGTACAATCCGGCATTTGCTCCCAACGCCACCTCAGCGACGACACGCCCGTGACCCAGTCCATACTCAGTCCTGAACTTCCGGCCGTCATCGCACCTGCCCGGGCGCGCATCACCGCGGCCTGGTTGCGCGACGAAACCGAAGCGGTAAACGATCTGCTCGACCAGGCTGACCTGCCGCCGGAGGAACGCGAACTGGTCATCGAGCGTGCGGTAGCGCTGGTCACCCGCGTCCGCGCGCGCGCCAAAGATCAGAGCGTGGTCGAGTCGTTCATGCGCCAGTACGACCTCTCCAGCGAGGAGGGTGTGCTGTTGATGTGCGTGGCTGAGGCGCTGCTGCGCATTCCCGACGCTACCACGGCGGACAAGTTGATCCGCGACAAGCTCGGCGATGCCAACTGGCGCAAGCACCTCGGACGCAGCGAGTCGCTGCTGGTCAACGCCTCCACCTGGGGTTTGCTACTGACCGGCCGGCTGGTCAACCTGGCCGATGGCACCCATCAGGACTTCACCGGCGCGCTGCGCCGGCTGGTGACGCGCGTTGGCGACCCGACGATCCGCGTGGCCGTGCGTCAGGCCATGCGCATCATGGGCTATCAATTCGTGATGGGACGCACCATCGAGGAAGCGCTGGATCGAGCCGCCAAGAAGGAAAACACCGCCTACCGCTACTCCTACGACATGCTCGGGGAGTCGGCGCTGACCTCGCACGACGCCGAACGCTACCAGCAGGATTATCGCAACGCGATCGCCGCGCTGGGCGCACGCGGGCCGTTCGCCAGCCATACCGACGCGCCATCGATCTCGGTGAAACTGTCGGCGTTGTTCCCGCGTTATGAGGTGGCCCAGCGCGAGCGCGCGCGTCGGGCGCTTGTCGAAAAGTTGCTCGAACTTTCCCAACTGGCGATGAAGCACGGCATCGCCCTCTCGGTGGACGCCGAGGAAGCCGACAGGCTGGAGCTGTCGCTGGACATCCTCGGCGATGTGTTCGCGCATCCGTCGCTGGAAGGCTGGAATGGCCTGGGCATCGTGGTGCAGGCCTATGCCAAGCGCACTCCGTTCGTGATCGACTGGCTGGTGGAAACCGCGCTGTCCGCAAAACGGCGCTGGTATGTGCGCCTGGTCAAGGGCGCGTACTGGGACGCCGAGGTCAAGAAGGCGCAGGAGCAGGGCCTCAGCGGCTACCCCGTGTTCACCCGCAAGCCGAACACCGATGTGTCCTATCTGGCCTGCGCCCGGCGTCTGTTCAATGCGGGCAGCGAGCTGATCTATCCGCAGTTCGCCACCCACAATGCGCACACCATCGCTGCCGTGCACCACATCGCCCAGGGCCGCCTGTTCGAGTTCCAGCGCCTGCACGGCATGGGCACCGACCTGTATGCCGAAGTGATCGGCAAGAACCGCTTCGACGTGCCGTGCCGCGTCTACGCGCCGGTGGGTTCACACCAGGATCTGCTGCCCTACCTGGTGCGCCGCCTGCTCGAGAACGGCGCCAACACCAGCTTCGTCAACCGCGTCGTCGACGAGAGCCTGTCGCCACGCGAGCTGGTCGCCGACCCCTGCGAGACGGTGCGCGCATTCGACTCGATTCCGCATCCGCGCATCCCGCTGCCGGCCAATCTCTACGGTGAACTTCGGAAGAATTCCATGGGCGTCAACTTTGCCAACGACAACGAACTGAATGCCCTTGCGGAGGCGGTCAACGCCCGGCAGGGTCCCTGGATGGCCGGACCACTGGTACCCGGCGCGAGCAGCGGCGGCGCCACCGTCGAGGTCACCGACCCGTCCGACCGCCGGCGCATCGTCGGCAGCTACGTCACCGCCGACCAGGCTACGGTCGACAAGGCGCTGGCCAATGCCGCCGCCGCGCAGGACGGCTGGAATACCCTGCCGGTGGCCAACCGCGCCGCCATGCTGGAATACGCCGCGGAGCAGCTCGAGGCTCGTCGTGGCGAATTCATCACGCTGTGCGTGCGCGAGGCCGGCAAGAGCCTGCCTGATGCGATCGCCGAAATTCGCGAAGCCGCCGATTTCCTGCGCTACTACGCCACCATGGCGCGACGGCTGTTCGCCGAACCCGAGTTGTTGCCCGGCCCCACCGGCGAAACCAATCAGCTGTTTCTTGGTGGTCGCGGCGTGTTCGTCGGCATCAGTCCGTGGAACTTCCCGCTGGCGATCTTCATCGGCCAGGTCAGTGCCGCGCTCGCTGCCGGCAACACGGTGATCGCCAAGCCGGCCGAGCAGACCAGTCTCATCGGTCACCTCGCCACCCAGTTGCTGCACGAAGCAGGCGTTCCCAAGGATGTACTGCAGTTCCTGCCCGGCGATGGCCCCACCGTCGGCGCCGCACTGACCCGCGATCCGCGCGTGGCCGGCGTGGTGTTCACCGGCGCCACCGAAACCGCCTGGGCGATCAACCGCGCGCTGGCCGCGCGCAATTCGCAGATCGCCGTGCTGGTCGCCGAGACTGGCGGCCAGAACGCAATGATCGCCGACTCCTCTGCCCTGCCCGAACAGATCGTCAAGGACGTGATCGCCTCGGCGTTCCAGTCCGCCGGCCAGCGCTGCTCGGCGGCGCGTGTGCTGTACATCCAGGAAGACATCGCCGACAAGGTCATCACCATGCTGGCCGGCGCCATGGCCGAGCTGAAGGTCGGTGATCCCGGCCTGCTCTCCACCGACGTCGGTCCGGTGATCGACGAGGAGGCCAAGGCGATCCTGGTCGCCCACGCCGAGCGCATGGACAGGGAGGCAAAAAAGATCGCCGAAGTGCCGATGGATCCGCAACTCACCGGCCACGGTACCTTCTTCGCGCCGCGCGCCTATGAGATCCCCTCGCTGTCGATACTTCAACGCGAAGTTTTCGGTCCGGTGCTGCACCTGATCCGCTTCAAGGCGAGCCAGCTGAAGGAAGTGGTCAACGAAATCAACAGCACCGGCTACGGCCTCACCCTGGGCGTGCACAGCCGCATCGACGCTACCGTCGACTACATCAGCCGGCATGCCCGCGTCGGCAACTGCTACGTCAACCGCAACCAGATCGGCGCGGTGGTCGGGGTGCAGCCGTTCGGCGGCGAAGGCCTGTCCGGTACCGGCCCCAAGGCGGGCGGCCCGCACTACCTGCTGCGCTTTGCCGGCGAACACACCTTGACCATCAACACCACCGCCTCCGGCGGCAACGCCTCGCTGCTGACCATCGGCGAATGAGCTCCCGCGCTGTCGCTGACCGCTTGTGCACCGCGCAAGCAGTCAGCGCGGGATGCGTGATAGAAAGTGCCTGATGCCGGCACCTGCCGGCCCGCATGCGCTGGAGTCATTGCACCATGGCACGTCCCTCCGAAACGGCTAGCCCGAACACCGCGGTGACGGCGAGCGACGACCCGCGTTACACCGCGGCAGAATTCCCCCCGAACAAGCTGCTCTACCTGGTGCAGTTGGCGGATGCGCGCGGCATCGACAGCCGGTCGTGGTTCGCCGGGCTCGCACTGACCCGCCCGCAGCTCGCCGATCCGGCATTGCGCGTGTCCTACCGCCAGGCCAGCAGCTTCGTGCGCCGTGCGCTGCAGGCGCTGGATGTGCCCGACGCCGGCTTGATCATTGGCCGCGAAGGCACCATCGGCGGCTTCGGCCTGCTCGGTCTGGCGATGATGACGTCGCGCACGCTGGGCGATGCGATGATGGCCGGCATTGCCCATCAAAAAACCTGTGGCTGCCTGCTGCAACTGAATTTCGAGGCACTGAGCGAGCGTGAGCTGGCCCTGATTGCCAGCCCGCGCTATGGCGACGGCGAGCTGCTGCCGTTCTTCTGCGAGGAACTGTTTGCCAGCTGCCTGATGATTGCACGCGAACTGGTCGGCCCCGCACTGCAGCCGTTGCGGGCGGAGTTTGCCTATGCCGAACCCTCTTATGCAGCCGAATACACCAAGCTGTTCAACTGCCCGGCGCAATTCGGCAGGGCGCAATGCCGGCTGGTGATCGACACCGAATGGCTGGCCCAGCCACTGCCCGGCTTCAACCCGCTGACGGCAAGACAGGCGCTGACCCTGTGCGCCCAGCAGATGACGCCGGAAGGTGGCGAACCGCACCAGGAAATCGTCGCCGCAGTGGAGCGCCTGTTGCGCAGCCAGCTGCACCAGCAACCGAAACTCAACGACGTGGCACGCACATTGAACTTGAGCGAGCGCTCGCTGCGCCGCAAGCTGGCCGAGAGCGGGCGCATCTTTCGCGAAATCCATGACCGGGTGCGCGCCGAACGCGCGTTGCAGCTGCTGCAGGCCGGCAGCCTGAGCGTGGCCGACGTCGGCAGCGCGGTGGGTTACAGCGATCCACGCGAGTTTCGGCGGGCCTTCAAGCGTTGGACCGGGATGCCGCCACAGGACGCGCGACGCTCGGCAGCGTGAGCAATCTGGCCGATTTGCCCCCCATGAATTGGCCGATTTGCCCTCACCACTGCGCGGCGGATTGAGACAGAGTCGACTTCATCGCGTCATCCGCACTGTCACCGGGGGATCCAAGCAATGCGCAAGCTACTCATCACCGTCGCGCTGGGCGCGGCACTGGTCGGCTGTGGCAAGCACCAAGCCGCACCGCAGAACGCCACCGATGCCAGCTTCGAGGCCAAGCTGCAGGAGCAACTGCTGGACGCCAAGCCGGGCAGTGTCATCGATATACCGGCCGGGCATTACTCGCTCACGCGCGGCCTCAGCCTGCGCACCAACGGCGTCACCATCAAGGGCGCCGGCATGGACAAGACGGTGCTCTCGTTCAAGGGTCAGGTGGTCGGCCCGCAGGGGCTGCTGGTCAACGCCAGCGACTTCACCATCGAGAACCTGGCAATCGAAGACACCATGGGTGACGCCCTGAAGATCATCCAGGGCAAGAACATCACCATTCACGGCATCCGCGTAGCGTGGACCGATGGCGCAAAGACCAGCAACGGCGCCTACGGCATTTATCCGGTGAAGACGCAGAACGTGCTGATCGAGGACTCGGTTGCGATCGGCGCATCCGATTCCGGCATCTATGTCGGCCAGTCCACCAATGCCATCGTGCGCAACAATCGCGTCGAGCAGAGTCCGGCCGGCATTGAAATCGAGAACACGGTCAATGCCGACGTCTATGGCAATACGGCGACCAACAACTCTGGCGGCATCCTGGTGTTCAACATGCCCAGCCTGCTGGTGGAAGGGCACTCCACCCGAGTGTTCAAGAACAAGGTCTTCGACAACAACCACGCCAACTTTGCCGCGAACGGTTCGGCCGTGGCCAGCGTGCCGCCCGGTTCCGGCGTGGTGGTGAACTCCAATGACAAGGTGGAGATCTTCGACAACGACATCGCCGACAACCAGACGGCGAACATCATCATCGCCAGCTTCTATTCGACCAACTACGCCACCAAGACCGGTGTGGCCGCCGGCTACAACCCGTACCCCGAGGGCATCTATGTCTACGGCAACCACCTCAAGGGCGGCGGCAACTCCCCCGGATTGCTGGAGTTCAAGGCATTGAAGACGGCAGTGTACGGCATCAACGGCAGCTTTCCCGATGTGGTGTGGGACGGCTACGCCAATCCCAAATACAAGGACAGCCCGATACCCGCCGACGCCCGCATCTGCCTGCAGGACGTCAACGGCGTACTCAATGCCGATGGTCCGAATGGCTACAAGCACCCGAGCACCGACATGAAGCCGTTCGAGTGCACGCTGCCCAAGTTGCCGCCGGTGGTGCTCAACCCCGAACCGAAGATCTGAGGGGCGCACGATGAAATTGGCGAAATGCGTGGCGTCGCTGGGGCTGTTGCTGCTTGCCGGTTGCCATCGCGGCATGCCGCCGGTGGCCTTCCATGCCGAGGGCCGCCCGAACACGCTCAGCGCCTGGCACGTGGTCGAGGTGCATGACGGCAAGCTCGAACTCAATGCCGGTGTCGTGCCGTACGGCCTGAACTCGCACCTGTTCACCGATTACGTGCACAAGCTGCGCACGATCTGGATGCCCAAGGGCGTATCGGCGAAATACTCCAGCGCCAATACGTTCGACTTTCCGGTCGGCACGGTGGTCAGCAAGACCTTTTATTATCCGCGCGCCACCGACGGCAAGTTCTCGGACGTCGCCCGCACCTTGCGCGACCATGGAGACTTCGCCGGTCTTGGTCTGAACATGGCATCGGTGCGCCTGATCGAGACCCGGCTGCTGGTTCGGCGCAAGGACGGCTGGACGCCGTTCACCTATGTATGGAACGACGCGCAGACCGAGGCCACGCTGACCCGCACCGGCGCCATCGAACCGATGACCCTGGTGGATGCACAAGGCAATCGTGAGGACTTCAAATATGTGGTGCCTGACGAAGGCCAGTGCGCCACCTGCCACGAAGCCAGCATGGTCACCAACGAGATCCAGCCGATCGGCCCTCGCGCGCGCAACATGAACCGGGATTACGACTACGGCCACGGCCGCCAGAACCAGCTGCAGCACCTGGCTGAAATCGGCTACCTCAGCGACCTGCCCAAGCCTTCGGAAATACCGCACGAGGCCAACTGGCGTGATCCTGCCGCCACGCTGGAAGCACGCGCCCGTGCCTACCTCGACATCAACTGCGAGTCGTGCCACAACCCCAGTGGCATTGCCAACGTCACCGGCCTGTCGCTGGGCAGTTACATGCCTGGGGGAAGCCACTACACGGGCGTGTGCAAGTCGCCCGAAGCGGCCGGTCCGGCTACCGGGGGGCGCCTGTTCGACATCGTGCCGGGCAAGCCGGACGAATCGATTCTGATGTACCGCATGGAATCGACCAAGCCCGGCATCATGATGCCGGAGCTCGGCCGCAGCACGGTTGACCGGGAGGGTGTTGCGCTGATCAGGGCGTGGATCCTGGCGATGAAGGGCAACTGCGACATCGTGCGCTGATCCAGCCTGCATCCAGGCTGGTCGCACAAGAGTGATCTGCGGCAGGGCAATCACGCCAGGCCGCGGCAAGAATCCAAGGGGAGTACTTCGGATGATGATGCGTCAACGACCACTGTCCGCCTGTTTGCGCCATCTGCTGTGTGGGGGCGCCAGCTTGCTGCTTTGCAGCCCATTGCTGGCACTCGGCGCCGACCCTGCTGCGCAGGCCGTTGCCCCCGTCAGCAGCCCGGCCGCCAAGCCCGACCGGAACTCTGCAAACAAGGCCAGTGTCTCTGAGGCGAAGTTGCTCGGCAACGTCACCGTGACGGCGCAGAGCCGCTCGCAGGAGGTGCAGTCGGTGCCGATCCCGCTGCAGATCATCACGGCGAAGGATGTGCAGACGCTGGCCGCGACCGACATCAGCAAGATGGACATCTTCGTGCCGGGGCTGGTGGTCAGCGCCGACCAGCCGACCCAGCCCTCGTATCAACTGCGCGGTATCGGCGGCAGCGGGTTCGGTGCCGGCACGGAATCCGCGGTCGGTGTCTATGTCGATGGCGTCTACGCCGCACGTACCGGTGGCGCACTGCTGGCATTCAACGACATCGCCCGGATCGAGGTGCTGAAAGGTCCGCAAGGCACCCTGTTCGGTCGCAATTCCGCGGGTGGCGCGATCTCGATCGTCACCAATGAACCCAGCGACAAGTTCGAGGCCAAGGCCACCCTGCGCTATGGCTCCTACGGCGAGCGCTATGGCGACGCGCTGCTCAACATTCCGCTGAACAAGGACATGGCGCTGCGCGTGAGCGTGCTGGACAACCAGAGCGACGGCTGGGTCAAGGATGCCGCAACCGGCAAGCACTACGGCGGCAACGACGACTGGGGCACGCGGGCCGTGTATCGCTGGAACGTCACGCCGGATACGCGCGTGCTGCTGACCTGGGAGCATGAGCAACTCAAGCAGGCGCCGCATCCGGCCTTCGGGCTGATTCCATTGTCGAGCTATACCCGACTCCCGGCACCACTGAACAGCATCACGATTCCGCCATACCCCGCCGATCCGGCGACCTACCTCAACCCTCTGCACTCAGCGCTGTACAACGACGCCGTCGGTGGGGCCGAAACGCGCCGTTTCGACGGCGCGACCCTGGTCGTCGACCACTCGTTCGCCTGGGGCAGCCTCACCTCGACCACGGCGTGGCGCAACTTCGACACGTTCAACCTGGGCGACTACGACGGTACCAACAACTACAGCACCTATCTCGCCACCGCCAACATCGAGCACAGCAACAGCTGGTACCAGGAGTTCAAGCTGTCGGGCAACACCGACCTGATCGACTGGGTGGCCGGCACCAGCCTGTACCTGGAAAAGTCGCATCAAACCAGCCGGGTCGACGTCAACACCAACACCGTGACCACGCTGATCCTCAACAATTTTGCCAGCCAGGTGGGATGGCCGCTGGTCGACAGCCTCATTCCAACCATGCCGGATTTGACCAACCTGCTCGGCAACCCGTGGAGCGAGCAGGTCGACAACGGTCAGAACATCACGTCGTACGCGGCTTATGGCGACGTGATCTGGCACCTCACCGACAAGCTCAACCTCACCACTGGCGTCCGTTTCACCCTGGACCAGAAGCAATACAGCTGGTTCATCCCGTCGCGCTTCGCACCCCAGCTCGATGGCACCCTGGCCACCTTGCCGCCCTCTGGCAATCCAATTTTCGACGGGCTTGTGCTTCCCGAGTTCGAGCAGAACCTCATCTTCACCCCCGACACCGCCGGTCCGATCGGGGTGCTGACTCAGAAGCGCAGCAGCTGGCACAACGTCAGCCCGCGCGTGGTGCTGGACTACCACTTCACGCCAAACGTGATGGCGTATGGCTCCGTTACCCGGGGCTATCAGGCCGGCGGTTTCAATTTCCAGCAGGTCGGCGGAACCTACGCGCCCGAACACGTCACCAACTATGAAGGTGGCGTCAAGACCATCTTCCCGGCTCACCACCTGTTGCTCAACGTGACCGGGTACTACTACACCTACAACAACCTGCAGGGGCTGTCGCTCCAGCCGGCCCCGGCAGGTACCAATGGCGTTCCGAAATACGTGATCACCACCAGCGACCAGCACGCGCACGGACTGGAAGCCGAACTGCAATGGATTCCGGTCGCCAATCTGCGGCTGGGCCTCAATGGCGCCTATATCGATTCCACCTACACGCACTACGTCTCCACCGACGGAAAAAACGTGTCCGGCCAAGCCACCGGCACCCCTTTCTTCTCCGGTGCAGCCACTCTCAGCTATACCCTGCCGAAGGTATTCAACGGCAACCTGGTCTATGCCGCCGCCTACGGCTTTCGCGGCAGCACACGCTGCAACGCCGGCTCGGGGTTCCAGGGCACCTGCCAGGTCAGCCCCAACTTCAAGGTCGGCACGGCGCAGCAGAACGTCGACATGCGGCTTGACTGGAATGCGCCGGGCGATCATTGGGGCGTTGGCGTATATGTCACCAACCTGTTCGACAAGCGCTATGTCACCGGCGTCGACAACACGGCGGCTCCCCTCGGCTCGGCGGACGCGGGCATCACGCCACCACGCACGTGGGGCGTCGAACTGCGCGCAAAGCTCTGACGTCTGCCGTGCCATCGGGCGGGCTGCAACGCAGCCCGCCTTCACGCGACCCTGCAGCGCATGAGCCCATGCTGCGTGCCATCATACGAGTAGCCCCGATGACCGATTCCGCAACCAAGCTCAACCAGCGCCTGCTGCAATTGCGCACTGCGCAGCGGCAGCAACCGATGCCTGACTGGGACACTCGTGCGGATCGGCTGCGCAGACTGGAAAAAATGCTGCTCGAACAGCGCGAGGCGTTCGCCAGCGCGATCAACACCGACTTCGGTTGCCGCCCGCGCGACGAGACCGACCTGCTGGAGATCTACCCCAGCCTGTCGGCCATCCGCCACAGCCTGTCCAGAGGCAGGCGCTGGATGAAGCCGCGACGCCGGCTGGCCGACCTGTTGTTCCTGCCGGCGCGCACCGAGATGCGGCCACAGCCGCGCGGCGTGGTCGGCATCATCGTGCCGTGGAATTATCCGCTGTATCTGGCGGTCGGTCCGCTGGTCGATGCCTTGGCTGCCGGCAATCGCGCCATGCTGAAAATGAGCGAGTTCACGCCCGGCTTCTCGGCCCTCTTCGCTGAACAGGTGGCGCGTTATTTCAAACCCGAGGAAGTGACCGTGGTCACCGGCGACGCCGAGGTGGCGCAGGCCTTCTCCGCGCTGCCGTTCGACCACCTGCTGTTCACCGGCTCGACCGCGGTCGGTCACCACGTAATGCGCGCAGCGGCCGCCAACCTCACCCCGGTGACGCTGGAACTGGGCGGCAAATCGCCGGCCATCGTCGGCCCGGGTGCACGCCTCGACCATGCAGTCGAGCGCATCATGTTCGGCAAGCTGGTCAACGCCGGACAGACCTGCATTGCGCCTGACTACGTGCTGCTGCCACGCGCCCGCATGGGTGAATTCATCGACACAGCCACCCGCACGGTGGCGAAGATGTATCCGCAACTGGCCCAGGGCGGGCAGTTCGCCAGCATCGTCTCCGATCGCCAGTTTCGGCGACTGGTCGGCCTGCGTGATGCCGCCGCGGCGGCTGGTGCCAGCGTGCATCCGCTCAGCGCCAGCAGCGAGGATGCCTCACGCCGGCTGCTGCCGCCGCAGTTGCTCAGCAACGTCACCGACGAGATGGCGGTGATGCGCGAGGAGATCTTCGGCCCTCTGCTGCCGTTGCTGCCCTACGACACGCTGGACGAGGCGATTTCCTACGTCACCGCCCGCCCGCATCCGCTGGCGCTGTATCTGTTCGAGCAGGACGCGAGCCGCATCGAGAAGGTGCTGAGCCAGACCCAGGCCGGCGGCGTCAGCGTCAACGACACCATCTATCACATCGCCCAGCACGACTTGCCGTTCGGCGGTATCGGCAACTCCGGCACCGGCGGCTATCACGGCGAAGCGGGCTTTCGCACGTTCTCGCACATCAAGCCGGTGTTCCACCAGGCACGCCTCAATGGTGCCGGCCTGCTCAACCCACCCTATGGGCCGCGCTTCAGGCGCATGCTCGACCTGATGTTGAAGCGCGGTTGAACCCCCGGCACTGAGACGGCGCGAAGGCAGCTCGCTGCTGCTACCCTTTCGAATGCACCGGGATGCGCCCGGTCATGCTTTCCGATCGGGTATCGCCATGCCGTGTTTTGTCTACGCCAGCCTGCGCAAAGCCGGCTGCTACCTGTGGCTGGCGCGGCGAGATGGCTTCGAAGTGCTGCCCGAGTCGCTGCTGCTGATGCTGGGCGAACTGCGCTTCGTGATGGAGCTGCAACTGGACGAATCGCGCAAGCTGCCGGTGGA
>JAJXYE010000224.1 GCA_021780735.1 Pseudomonadota bacterium
GATACGCTCCTCCAGCCCGGCCAGTTCGGTGCTCATGGTGGGCTGATAGCCCAGCCGTGACGGCATCTGGCCCATCAGCCCGGAAACCTCCGAGCCGGCCTGGATGAAGCGGAAGATGTTGTCGATCAGCAGCAGGACGTCGCGGTGTTCGTCGTCGCGAAAATACTCGGCCATGGTCAGCGCCGCGTGCCCGACCCGGAAGCGACAGCCCGGCGGCTCGTTCATCTGGCCGAAGATCATCACCATGTTGTCCAGCACGCCGGCCTGCTGCATATCGCGATACAACTCCTCGCCCTCGCGGCAGCGTTCGCCGATGCCGCAGAAGATGCTCACGCCTTCATGGTGGCCGATCATGTTGTGGATCATCTCCGTCAGCAGCACGGTCTTGCCGACGCCGGCTCCGCCGAACAGGCCCGCCTTGCCACCGCGTTCCAGCGGCGCCAGCACGTCGATGGCCTTGATGCCGGTCTGGAAGATCTCCGATCGGGTCGAGCGCTGGCCCAGGGTGGGCGGTGGTTGATGCACCGAACGCCACTGTACGTCGGTGGGTTCGGGCTGCTGGTCGATCGCATGGCCGAACACGTCGAACATGCGTGAGCGGATGCCCTTGCCCACGGGCGCCATCAACGGCCCGCCACTGTCGACCACCGGCATGCCGCGGGCCAGACCCTGGGTGGGAGTGAGCGCGATGCCGCGCACCGTCCGCACATCCAGCTGCGCCTGCACCTCGATCAGCACCTGCTGTTCGTCGCCGGCACGCAGCAGCGTGTGGATCGGTGGCAAGTCATCGTCGAAGCGCAGGTCGACGACGCTGCCGCGCACCGACACGATCAGGCCACGGTGAAGCCTGGCCGCCGGCTCGCTCATGGCGTGGCGAACCGCTTGCTGGCCTCGCCCCAGGTCCAGTCGCGTATCTCGGGCATGTCCTGGCCGTGCACGCAAATGTACTGGCGATGTTCGATCAGCTTTTCGCGCAGTTGCTGCTTCAGATAGGTGCCGCGATCGCCGATGTGTGGCAGCCGGTCGATCGCGTCCATCACCAGGTGGAAGCGGTCGAGCTCGTTCAGCACGGTCATGTCGAAGGGCGTGGTCACGGTGCCTTCCTCCTTGTAGCCGCGCACGTGGATGTTTTCGTGGTTGCTGCGCCGGTAGGTCAGCCGATGGATCAGCCACGGGTACGCGTGGAAGGCGAAGATGACCGGCTTGTCGCGGGTGAAAAGGGCATCGAAATCGACGTCGCCGAGGCCGTGCGGATGCTCCGATGCGGGTTGCAGCCGCATCAGGTCGACCACGTTGACGACGCGGATCTTCAGCTCCGGCAGGTGCTCGCGCAAGATCGAGACCGCGGCCAGAGTCTCCATTGTGGGCACGTCGCCACAGCAGGCCATGACCAGATCCGGCGAGGCCACCTGCTGGTCGTTGCTGGCCCACGACCAGATGCCGATGCCCTCGCTGCAGTGCTTGACCGCCTGGTCCATGCTCAGCCACTGCGGCGCCGGATGCTTGCCCGCGATCACCACGTTGACGTAGTGCCGGCTGCGCAGGCAATGATCCATCACCGACAGCAGGCAGTTGGCATCCGGCGGCAGGTAGACGCGCACCACGCCGGCCTTCTTGTTGACCACGTGATCGATGAAGCCGGGATCCTGGTGGGTGAAGCCGTTGTGATCCTGCCGCCACACATGCGAGGCGAGCAGGTAGTTCAGCGAGGCGATCTTGCGTCGCCACGGCAGGCCGGCAGTGACCTTCAGCCACTTCGCATGCTGGTTGAACATCGAGTCGACGATGTGGATGAACGCCTCGTAGCAGTTGAATACGCCGTGCCGTCCGGTCAGCAGATAGCCCTCCAGCCAGCCCTCGCACTGGTGTTCGCTGAGCATCTCCATCACGCGACCGCTGCGGGCGAGGTACTGGTCATTCGGCTGGGTGCTGGCGTCCCACTGGCGCTTGGTGACATCGAACAGGGCTTCCAGGCCGTTGGACAGGGTTTCGTCCGGGCCGAACACGCGGAAGTTGCGCTGGCTGTCGTTGAGCGTGGCGACGTCACGCAGGAACGGGCCCAGCACATGGGTGTCACCGATGCCGCGTACGCCTGGCTGCGGCACCTCGCAGGCGTAGTCGCGAAAGTCGGGCAGGCGCAGGTCGCGCAGCAGGCTGCCGCCATTGGCGTGCGGGTTGGCGCCCATGCGGCGGTTGCCCACCGGCGCCAGTTCGGCCAGCTCCGGCTGCAGCCGGCCTCGGCTGTCGAACAGTTCTTCCGGGCGATAGCTTTTCAGCCAATCCTCCAGTTGTCGCAAATGCTCCGGTGGCGCCGAGGCGGAGACCGCGATCGGGATCTGATGCGCGCGGAAGCTGCCCTCCACGGGCAGGCCATCGACGACCTTCGGGCCGGTCCAGCCCTTTGGCGAGCGCAGCACGATCATCGGCCAGCGCGGGCGCTCACACTGGCCGTGCTCGCGTGCGTCACGCTGGATCGCCTTGATTTTTTCCACTGCATGATCCAGTGCGCTGGCCATCGCCTGGTGCATCAGCGCCGGCTCGTCGCCCTCGACGAAGATCGGCGACCAGCCATAGCCGCGCAGCAACTGATCAAGCTCGTTGTGGCTGATGCGCGCGAGCACCGTGGGGTTGGCGATCTTGTAGCCATTGAGATGCAGGATCGGCAGCACCGCGCCATCGCTGGCCGGATCGAGGAACTTGTTGGAGTGCCACGCCGTGGCCAGCGGTCCGGTCTCGGCCTCGCCGTCGCCGACGACACAGGCGACGATCAGCTCGGGATTGTCGAACACCGCACCAAAGGAGTGGCTCAGCGAATAGCCCAGTTCACCCCCTTCATGGATCGAGCCGGGGCATTCCGGTGATGCGTGGCTGGGAATGCCGCCGGGAAAGGAAAACTGCAGGAAAAGCTTCTGCAGCCCGGCCTCGTCCTGGCTGATCTCGGGATGGATTTCGCTGTAGCTGCCTTCCAGATAGGTGTTGCCGACCACCGCCGGGCCACCGTGGCCGGGGCCGGACACATAGATCATGTCCAGGTCGTACTGCTTGATGATCCGGTTCAGGTGCACGTAGATGAAGTTCTGCCCCGGCGTGGTGCCCCAGTGCCCCAGCAGCATGCGCTTCACGTCGGTCAGCATCAACGGATGCTTGAGCAAGGGGTTGCTGCACAGGTAGAGCTGGCCTACGGCGAGGTAGTTGGCGGCGCGCCACCAGGCGTCCATGCGGCGCAGCAGCTCGGGGGCCAGGGCGGGGGATTTCATCGGCTGTGACTCCCGTAGTGGGCGAACCATCCTGATGCCGGCGTCGGCTCAGGCCACAATGTGATAGCCGGCGTCGACGTACTCGACGTTGCCGGTGAGTGCGCTGGCCGCGTCGCTGGCCAGGAACGTGGCCAAGCGTCCCACGTCGGAGATGTCGACGAGGTGATGCTCGGGGGCGCGTTGGCGAGCGTTCTCCAGCAGCTCGTCGAATCGGTCCAGACCGGATGCGGCCCGTGTCTTCAATGGCCCTGCCGAGAGTGCGTGCACACGTATCTGCCGGGGGCCCAGCTCGGCGGCCATGTAGCGCACGCTGCATTCCAGCGCGGCCTTGACCGGACCCATCAGGTTGTAGTCGGACACGACCTTCTCGGCGCCGTAGAACGTCACCGTGAGCAGGCAGCCGCCCTGGGCCATCAGCGGCTCGGCCAGATGCGCGACGCGGATGAAGGAATGGCACGAGACATCCATTGCCATGTTGAAGCCGGCCTGCGAACAATCGACCACGCGCGCATGCAGATCCTCGCGTGGCGCGTAGGCAATTGCATGCAGCACGAAATCGAGGCGGCCCCATTGCGCCCGCACCTGTTCGAATACCGCTTCCAGCTGGCCTGGTTCGCGCACGTCACAGGGCAGGATCAACGGGCTGTGCAGTTGCTCGGCCAGGGGAAGCACATAAGGCTCGGCGTGTTCGTCGAGGTAGGTGATGGCCAGCGCGGCACCCGCCCGGTGAAATGCCTCGGCACAGCCAAAGGCAATGCTGTGCTCGTTGGCGATGCCCAGCACCAGGCCAAGCTTGCCGTCCAGTCGGGTCGGGTCGATCGCCTGCCCGATCCTGCTGGTGGAAGTTTCGGTGTTCATGAAGCCACTCCTGTGTGGCCGGCCAGTGCCACGGCCAGGGTATGGCGGGCGATCATCGCCTCCTCGTCGGTGGCGATGATGCGCACCTGCACGTGGCTGTCGGGCGTACTGATCAGCGTGGCACCGGCGGCATTGGCGTCGTCGTCGAGGCGGATGCCGAGCCATGCCAGTCGCGCGCAGACAGCGGCGCGAATCGCTGGCGCGTGCTCGCCTATGCCGGCGGAAAAAATCAGGCCATCCAGTCCGCCGAGGCTGCTGGCCAGGGCGCCAGCCTCACGCGCAATGCGGAACACGAACAGGTCGACGGCTTCGCGCGCATGCACGTCAGCGCTGTCCAGCAGGGTGCGCATGTCGTTGCTGATGCCGGAGACGCCGAGCAGACCGCTTTCGTGATACAGCAGGTGCTCCAGCGCGGATGCCGACATGCCGTGCTGTTGTTGCAGGTAGAGCAGGGCGCCGGGGTCGATGCTGCCGCAGCGGGTGCCCATCACCAGCCCGTCCAGCGCGGTGAGGCCCATCGTGGTATCGACACTGCGGCCGTCAGCCATCCCACACAGGCTGGCGCCATTGCCCAGGTGTGCGGCAATGACACGGCCGCGCGCCAGCGTCGGCGCCTGTTCGCGCAATCGTCCGGCGATGTACTCGTAGGACAGCCCGTGAAAGCCGTAGCGGCGCACGCCTTCGGCGGCGTAGCGACGGGGCAGTGCCAGCCGGGTGACGGTCGGAGCCATGCCGTGATGAAAGGCCGTGTCGAAACAGGCCACTTGCGGCAGGCCGGGACGCAGCTTGCGCAACGCCCGCACCGCCGCGAGGTTGTGCGGCTGGTGCAGCGGGGCGAGCGGCACCAGTTTGTCCAGATCGGCAATGACTGCGTCGGTCAGCAATACCGGTCGATCATGGGTCGCGCCGCCATGCACGATGCGGTGGCCCACGGCCGCCAGCGATTGCGCGCCGAGGTGGCTGGTGATCCAGGTCAGCAGCGGTGCCAGCAGATCCTCGTGGGCGAGGGCAGCGCCGGATGGCCAGCGGTATTCGGTCAGCAGCGCACCGTCGGCGCCGCGAGCGACGAAGTGCGGCGCACTGCCGATGCCTTCGATCTGGCCGTGCGAGAGCCGCTTGCCCGAGCCCAGGGCGGCCACATCATGCAGCGCGAACTTGATGCTGGACGAGCCGGCATTGAGCGACAGGATCGCCTGGGACATGCTCAAGCCTCCGTGATCGGCGGTCTTGCTGCCCGGGCGCGTGACACCAGCACCGCCACCGCGCAGGAGGCTACGCGAGTGCGTGGCGAATCGGCGCGGCTGGTCAGGATGATGGGCACGCGTGCGCCCATGACGATGCCGGCGGCGTCGGCGCCGGCAAGAAAAGTCAGCTGCTTGGCCAGCATGTTGCCCGACTCCAGATCCGGCACCATCAGGATGTCGGCCATGCCGGCAACCGGCGAGACGATGTTTTTCTCGCGCGCCGCTTCGGGGCTGATCGCATTGTCGAAGGCCAGTGGGCCATCGACCAGACCACCGCTGATCTGGCCTCGTTCGGCCATCTTGCACAGTGCCGCCGCATCCACAGTCGAGGGGATCGCCGGATTCACCGTCTCCACCGCCGACAAGACAGCCACCCGCGGCGTGCGGATGCCCATGATCAACGCCAGGTCAATCGCGTTCTGGATGATGTCACGCTTGTCGCTCAGCGTGGGCGCGATGTTGATGGCGGCATCGGTGACCAGCAACGGCCGCGCATAATCGGGTACATCCATCAGGTAGACATGACTGAGCCGGCGCTCGGTGCGCAGGCCGCTGTCGGCGGCGACCACCGCGTGCATCAGCTCGTCGGTATGCAGTGCGCCCTTCATCAGCAGGCGTGCCTCGCCGTTGCGCACCAAGGCCACCGCGGCGGCGGCCGCGGCGTGGCTGTGCGGCACATCGACCAGACGCAAGGCACTGATGTCCAGATGCGCCTGTCTGGCGGCCGCCTGGATCCTCGCGGCGGGGCCGACCAGGATCGGAATGATCAGCCCGGCACGAGCGGCTTCCACTGCGGCACCCAGCGAGACATCGTCACAGGGATGCACCACCGCCGTCGGCAGCGAGGCGCCGAACGCGGCGCGTGCCATCAACTCATGGAAGCGGTCATGACTGCCCAGTCGCACCTCGGGAAGCTCGATGCGCGGGCGATGAATTTTTTCCAGCGGTGCCTTTACTTCAGCCGTGCCGAGGATCACATCCTCGCCCTTCTGGTTGTGGCACCGGCAGTCGAAGATGATGCGCTGCCCGTCTGCGATTTTTTCCCTGACCGTGACGGTGGTGGTGACGGTGTCGCCGATGCCGACCGGCGCGCGGAAGTGCAGATCCTGCGAGAGATAGATCGTGCCTGGTCCGGGCAGCTCGGTACCCAGCACGGTGGAAATCAGCGCGCCGCCCCACATGCCGTGTGCGACGACCCGGTGGAACATGTCGGTGCGGGCATAGGCGGGATCCATGTGCGCCGGATTGACATCGCCGGACATGGCGGCGAACAGCTCGATGTCGCGTCGACCCAGGGTGCGCGACAGGCTGGCGTGGTCGCCGACCCTGATCTCGTCGAACGTGCGGTTCTCGATGAAGCCGGAGGGAGCGGCAGGAAGTGCGTTCATGCGCAGTTCTCGTTCAATGCTGAAGGACGTAGGTGCCGGGGGCGGCGCACAGCACGGGATAGCCGGCGGCGTTGCCCGGGGCAGGTGGGGCGATCGGGGGCCCGCTGCGTTGATCAAGCCAGGTCACCCATTGCGGCCACCACGAGCCATCGGCAGGCGCGGCAGCCGCGAGCCACTCGTCGGGGCCGACGTAGTTGCCCTCGGCCGGACGCTGGCCGATCCGGAAATGTCGGTGCGGGTGGCCTGGTTCGCTGACGATGCCGGCATTGTGGCCGCCCGAGGTCAGCACGAATGTGATTTCGCCATCGTTGAGCAGATGCATCTTGTAGACCGAGTGCCAGGGCGCCACGTGGTCGGTTTCGGTACCCACCACGAACATGGGCTGCCTGATGTCGGCCAGCGAGATCGGTCGACCATCGACCATGAACTGTCCTTCCGCCAGCCGGTTCTCCAGATACATCCAGCGCAGGTATTGGCCATGCATGCGAGCGGGCATGCGCGTGCCGTCGGCATTCCACGTCATCAGGTCGCTGGTCGGCGTGGGCCGGCCGAGCAGGTAGTTGTGGATCATCCGCGACCAGACCAGGTCATTGGAACGGAGCATGTGGAACGCCCCCGCCATCTGGTGAGTGTCGAGGTAGCCCTGGCTGGCCATCAGGTCGTTGAGGAAACTGAGCTGATCCTCGCTGATGAACAGCTGCAGCTCGCCGGCCTCGCTGAAATCCACCTGCGCGGCAAGCAGGCTGAGACTGGCCAGACGCTCGTCGCCGTCGCGCGCCATCGCCGCGGCGGCAACGCTCAGCAAGGTGCCGCCCAGACAGTAGCCGCAGCCGTGGATGCGCCGGGCGCCGGTGATCGACTGCACCGCATCGAGCGCAGCCATCGGACCCTTGACCCGGTAATCGTCGAACGAGACGTCGCGCATCGAGGCGTCGGGGTTGCGCCAGGAAATGGCGAACACTGTGTAGCCCTGGCCGACCAGGTGGCGGATCAGCGAATTGTGCGGCGACAGATCCAGGATGTAGTACTTCATGATCCAGGCCGGAACCACCAGCACCGGTTCCGGCCGCACCGTGGCTGTGGTTGGCGTGTACTGGATAAGCTCGATCAGCTCGTTGCGGAACACCACCTTGCCGGGCGTGATCGCCAGCTCACGACCCACCTGCAGCTCGTGATCTGCCTGTGCACCGCTGGACTGGCGCTGTACGTCGTCGAGGAAGGTCTGCATGCCGGTGAGCAGATTGCGACCGGACTGTTGCATGGTGGTGTCGAGTACTTCCGGATTGAGCCACGGGAAGTTCGACGGCGACATCAGGTCGAGCCATTGGCGTGCCGCAAAGGCGACGATGCGGGCGCTGTGCGGGTTGACTCCTTCGGCAGGCTCGGCGGCGCAGGCCCACCAGTCCTCCAGTAGCAGGAAGCTTTGTTGCATCAGGCGAAAAGGCGGCCGATCCCATGCGGGATCATCGAAACGCTGGTCGCGCGGTTGCGCTTCGATGACCTTTCGGCCAGCCAGCGCCTGCAGCCAGAGCGCGAACTGCTTCATCGCGGCCTGGGTCAGTGCCGCCCGCCGGAAAGGTGCGTTGGCCAGGTGCGAGGCCCAGTCCAGGCAGGCCAGCCACATCGCGGTGGGTGACAGTCCCAGCGTCAGCCTGGCTTCGGCGGCATGAATCGCGCTGTCGGGATCGAAGTGCCCCTCGCTCGGCGGTTCCATGGCGCAGGGTGCGACCGGCGGCGCGACGATCGATGCGATGCGAGACCTCTTCGGTTTCAGACGGGCATTCATGCTTCGCTTCCTGTTGGGATGGCTGCGGCAGACGTAACGAAAATGCTGCAATCGGTCATCGGCAGCTTCAGCCGGCGGGGTCTTGCCTCACGCTGCGCCTCTTTCACGACGTCTGCACCTCGTTCCGGTCAATGCTGATGGGGTGAGCGGGCGTGCCGGCCGGATTCACACCAGCAGGCGGCTGAGTCAGAAGCACATGCGGGAGAGTTGTTCCAGCCAGCTGCCTGGATGGACTGCGGCACAAGGCGTCGATGCACATGGCGCATTCTGAATGGCAGCCCCGGACCCTCCCTTGATTCAAGTCAATGGACGGCGCTGTTGTCGCGAGCCGGTTCCTTGTCGTCAGCTGGCGCCATCCATGGTCGTCCGACCTTGAAAATCGTGCAGCAACGGGGACCGATCGCAACCGGCCATTTCCGGTCACTTCGGTTTGAACAGGCCATGCTCTGGATTGACCTGTATCAACAATCGGCCGGTCGCGCACGAGTAACGTCAGACGGGTACCAGTTCATGCATCCAGAGTGGCTTGCCGATGGTGATGTGGCGCAGCGCGCCGTCGGCGGTGCATGGAAAGTTGCGCGTTGGCTTGTTGAGGAAATATCCCATGACGACGATGACACGCTGGAACCCGTTCAAGGCATCCACCCGATTCGATCCCCTGGTCAGGTTCGAAGACTTGTTCCGTGGACTGGCTTCGGCCGCGCCGTGGCGCGATTTCGACGCCGCTCCGGATATGCGTATCGATGTCACGGAAGACGCCAAGGCCTACCACGTCAAGGCTGAGATGCCTGGCGTCGACAAGAATGACATCGAGGTGTCCGTCGATGGCAATCAGGTGACGATCAGCGCCGAGACAAAGCGCGAAAGCAGCAAGACCGAGGGCGAGGAGGCGATCTACACGGAACGTTACTACGGCAAGCTCTATCGCTCCTTCACCTTGCCCGGTGATTTTGACGGCGCAAAGGTGGACGCACGCTACGATGGTGGTGTGCTGTCGCTCAGCTTGCCGAAGAAATCCAACGGAAGCGTGCGCAGGATCAGCGTGAGCTGAGCGCACATCGCTGCTGTTCCGTGCCCGGATGCGATACGGCACAGCAACCGCTGGAGCCTGTCGTCGCAGAGGGTTTCCCATCCCGCGAGCGGTTCATTGGCTCGCGCGGCGGATGGCATCCGCGCACCCGCGTTGCATCCGGGCAGAATGGAGCATGATGGTCATGCGCTGCTTGAAGCGATCGGCGAGCGTGCGCTGGTCTGGTCGGCCGCCGCCCACGCTGTCGGCGGGTTCCGCCGGACGCGGGTGGACAGCGCACGACGGCTGCTTGTCAAACTACGGGTCTGCTCTTGCCTCGGCCGACGCTGACCGGCGCGATGGCCGTCGGGAGGTGACGCCATGTCGGGAGGCTTGCTGATGCGCGCACCGATCGAGGAAATCGCCGGTGCCTGACCTGCCCGCATCGCAGCGCTCGGCCCGTGTCCCTGACTTGGCGGCGAAGGTTGCCTTCCTGAGTCAGCCTGCGAGCTATCCGGAGCACGGCATACGCCTCGAGACCATCGAAACGCACATGTCCTGGCTGTTCCTGACCGGGCAGCACGTCTACAAGCTGAAAAAGCCCTTTCATCACGACATCATCGATTACCGATCGGCGGGCGCGCGCCAGCGCTGCTGCGAACTGGAGTTCCGTCTCAATCAGCGCCTGGCGGCGGATGTCTATCTTGGGGTGGTTCCGTTGACCTGCGATCGTGCCGGCAGGCTGGCTCTTGCCGGGCGCGGGCAACGCATCGATTCGCTGGTGAAGATGCGCCGGCTTGCTTCGCATCTGACATTGGAACACCGCATCCGCCATGGATTGTTCGATGCCGCCGATGCCCGCGGCATCATCCGGCGGCTGGTGCCGTTCTTCGCCGATGCAGCTCGCTCCCGCTGGACACCCGCCGGATACAAAAGGCACCTGGCGAGGCTCATCGGGGTCGCGGCCAGCGAACTTTCCCGGCGGGAATTTGGCCTGGATCGGCAGCTGGTCGAAGCGGTGGCCGCGGGTCTGCGCGAAGGCATCAAGACGCATGGCGGGCTGCTTGACGTACGCGTGCGCGACGGCCGTATCGTGGAAGGTCACGGCGATTTGCGCCCCGAGCACATCTATCTGACGCAGCCGCCGACGATCATCGACTGCATCGAGTTCGACCGTGCTTTGCGCACGCGCGATCCACTGGATGAATTGTCCTTTCTGGTGATGGAATGCGAGCGCCTGGGTGAGCCCGCATCGGATGAATGGCTGTTCGACGCCTATCGTGAGCTCGGCGATGACGCCCCGCCAAGGCCGTTGATCGACTTGCACAAGGCGCAGAACGCGCTGGTGCGAGCAAAAGTCGCCATCTGGCATCTTGACGATCCGGACACCGGCGCCCGCGCGCCGTGGGTGGCGCGGGCCAACGGCTACCTGAAGATTGCCCGACGCGTGCTGGCGCGCATGAATGGTTGATGCGACGGCGAGCAACCCGGTTGGCGCCGCCGGCTGGCAGCCGCCCGGCAGCTTTCCGTTTGCGCGGGAAGCATGCTCTCCCGGTCAGCGGAGTCCGCTGACCTGGCCAGCAACCGGATTGCAGGTTGAACCACTTGCGCGGCACGAAATTGGCTGCGGCGATCAGCCTGCGTTCGCCGTCGAGTGGCCGCAGTCAGTGCCGCATGAACACGGGCATTGCGGCGTGGCTCAGCACGTGATGCGTGGCACCGCCGAGTATCCATTCGCTCAAGCGGCTGCGGCCCCAGGCACCCATCACCAGCAAGTCGGCGCCCCGTCGGGAGGCGGCATCGAGCAGCGCCGCGCCCGCTTCATTCTCATGGGTCGCCAGCGGGCGCGGTTCGACGTGCACCCCATGCTGTTGCAGGTAGAGCGAAATATCGAACGGCGGCATCCACCCGAGATCGCCGAGGCTGAAGTCGGAGCGGCTCTCGCCCTGCAGCAGCAGCACGCGTCCGGCGCGCACGACAAGCGGAAGTGCTGCATGGATCGCCCGAATCGCTTCTGCCGAGCCGTTCCAGGCCAGTGCGATGCAGTTCAATGCCGGTGCTTCCCTGTAGCCCGACGGAACCACGATACAGGGCAGGCCGGCCGTCAGCACGATATTGCCCAGTGCGGATACGACTCCCCACGGCGCGTCAGCCGGACGTTCCAGCACGAGAAGATCCTGCCAGTTGCTCATGCGCTCGAGGACACCGCGCAGGTAGCCCGTAGCCACTTGCCAGGCGGCCTTGTCCGCACCTGCCTGGCTGGCCAGGGTTGCGAAGGAGTTGCCTGCAGCGGATGCGTCCCGCTCCAGTTCGCGGACCTCTTCGAGCAGTTCGGCCATGATGCCCGGGGCATCGTAGGGAGGCATCATGACCGTCGGCGACGCACAGACGTAGAGACCGGTGAGCCTGGCATCCAGCGTGGCGGCGAGAGCAGCGGCGTAGGTCACGACAGGTGACCAGTCCCGGAAGTTTTCGGTATGTACGAGAATGTCTTTCATGGCACGGACTCCGCCTGCGAGGCAGGTATCAGGGGGGTGAGATGGCGTGGCCCGGAGGCTCGCACCGATCATTGCGCGATGGTGCCGACTGGTGCCGGGCCGGCGCTGCCGGGCTTGCCGCGCCGGGAGTGCGGTTCAACAACTCGCCAAGCTGAGCGCCGGACAGGGTCTCCTTGTCCAGTAGCAGGGTTGCCGCATCATCGAGCAGTTTGCGTCTGCCGAGCAGGATGGTGCGAGCCTGGATGAAGGCCGTGTCGATCTGCTCGCGCACTGATTTGTCGATCAGGGTCGCGGTGGACTCGCTGTAGCGTCGAGGCCGCCATGTTTCGATGGTGTTGCCGAGCATGGGCGCCACGTCGGATTCGTAGCTGACCTGACCCAGTTCGGCCACCATGCCGTAATGCAACGCCATGCTGCGTGCAATGTCGGTTGCCTTGACGAGGTCGTCGGCGGCACCGGTGGAAATGCTGTCCAGAACCAGCGATTCGGCGGCCCGACCGCCCAGCAGCACGGTCATCTTGTTGTTGAGCTCGGCACGCGACATGAGGAATCGGTCTTCAGTCGGTCGCTGGATCGTGTAGCCGAGGGCCGCGATGCCGCGCGGGATGATGGACACCTTCTGCACGGGATCGGAGCCAGGCAATGCCAACGCAACCAGGGCATGCCCCATTTCGTGGTAAGCGACCGTTCGCCTTTCTTCCATGCTCAGAACGCGGGTCTTTTTCTCGAGCCCGGCCACCATGCGCTCGATGGCTTCGTCCAGATCGACTTGCTGGACGGCGCTGGCGCCTCGACGGGTGGCGAGCAGCGCCGCTTCGTTGACAAGGTTGGCCAGATCCGCGCCGGTG
>JAJXYE010000171.1 GCA_021780735.1 Pseudomonadota bacterium
CAGCCCGCAGAAGGTCTGCAGCGCGTCAAGCGCATGCGCATCGTTGTCGGCAAGCGCGGCGGCCGTGATGTCCGCAGGATGCCCGAGCGTCGATGTCACGCCGTCAAGTTCGCCCAGCACCTGATACAGAGTGACCAATCCCGGGCCGGACAGCAGGTGTTCGATCGAAACGTATTCGGTGCGCTGCAACAGTCGGTCGACGACAGCCACTTCGCGCGCGGTGGTTGGCGCGAATGCCGCCTGACCGGCTTCGGTCGCGAGAATGACGGATCGCCCGCTGGTGGTCGGGATGCGCAGCGCAGCGCCAAGACCGGTACCGGGGCCAACCACGAGCACCGGTCCGCGCGGCGAGGCAACGCCGGGCGCGAGCACGACTGCGTCTCGGGCATCGAGATACTGCGTCGCGTGGGCCATCGCCTGGAAGTCGTTGATGAGCGCCAGCTCGCGCAGACCGAGTGCTTCGCGCAGCGCGAGGATCGACACCGGCCAAGGCAGGTTGGTATTGATGACCGTGTCGCCCGCCGGATAACCCGCACAGGCGATTGATCCGCAATGGACCCGAGCCGGAGCGTGCGCGGCCACAAACTCGCGCAGAATGTCGGCCAGGCTCGCAAATCGAGCGCAGACGTACTTCTCGTACCGCAACAGGCGCACCGGCTGGCCATCAACACCGGGCGCGCTGACGAGGCCGATGCGCGCATGCGTCCCCCCCACATCGGCAGCGATGAATGGCGGATAGGCCCTGCGTGTCCCATCGGTCATGGATTGACTCGAACGCTGCACTCGGCCGTCCCCTTCTGGGTCGTCATCACACATCTTGACGCTCGAACGGACCGAAGTGTGGACATCGATGACAACGTTGTCAAACAGAATCTTCAAGCTTGTGCGGCAATCATATTTGCCTTTGCAGCACGATTGCGAACCGGATTGCTCCTGATCCTTGAGCTATATAAATTTATTAATATAAAACAATTAGATATGCATATCCACTGTGCACGGCAAGACTACTGCTTTGCAGCATCGCAGCGCTTGCAGCAGGCCAGGATTCCAACCCCGTCGCGAATGTGCAAGTATGGCTTGTGCCTGGCTCTGGATGACAACGTTGCACATCCATGGCTTCAATTGGACAGGAAGGGGGCAGATCCATCCGCCCCGCCGGTCCACTCAGCGGTTCGCTACAGTCGAGTGAGCGAGGGGAATTCCGGATGAACAGCACCAGCACCCAAGCCCGGACACCGGGTTACACCGGGTCCATCGCGATCATCGGCGGCCTGTTCTTCGTGTTCGGCTTCGTGACCTGGCTCAACGGCCCGCTGATCACCTTCGTCAAGCTCGCCTTCAATCTCGATGATGTCAGCGCCTTTCTGGTGCCGATGGCGTTTTACCTGTCGTATTTCTTCCTGGCGCTGCCATCGGCGCGGATCCTTCGCATCACCGGCATGAAGCGCGGCATGAGCCTCGGTTTGCTGATCATGGCGGTCGGCGCGGCAACCTTCGGCGAATTCGCAACCATGCGCATCTATCCCGGGGCTCTGACCGGACTGTTTGTCATCGGCGCCGGGCTGGCGTTGTTGCAGACGGCGGTCAATCCCTACATCAGCATCCTCGGACCCATCGAGAGCGCGGCACAGCGCATCGCCGTGATGGGCATCTGCAACAAGGGCGCCGGAATTCTCGCCCCCTTCGTGATCGGCACGCTGGTGCTGCGCGGCATCGACACCTTCGAGGCGCGCATGCAGGCTGCCGCAAGCCCGCAAGCGCGCACAACGCTGCTCAACGCATTCGCCGCGCATATCCAGCTGCCTTATCTGGCGATGGCAGCCGTGTTGCTGGTACTGGCCGTCGTGGTCGTGCGCTCGCCGCTGCCCGAAGTGCGTGCCGCCGAAGCCAACCGTTTGCCGGCCCACCGCGACAGCCACGCACAGGACGCCCATCTGTCGCAGTTCCCGCACCTGTGGCTGGGCGTGCTCTGCCTGTTCCTGTATGTCGGCGTGGAGGTGATGGCGGGCGATGCCATCGGCACCTACGGTCAGGGCTTTCACCTGCCCCTCGATCAGACCAAATTCTTCACCTCGCTGACCCTGACCGCGATGCTGGTGGGCTATCTCGTCGGGCTGATCGCGATTCCGCGGCTGATTTCACAGCACCGCTACCTCGGCTTGTCCGCTGTGCTTGGCGTGGTGCTGGTTGTCTGCGCCTATTTGACGCAGGGCTACGTCTCGGTCGGTTTCGTGGCGGCGCTGGGCTTCGCCAACGCGATGATGTGGCCGGCGATCTTCCCGCTGGCGATCCGCGGGCTGGGCCGGCTGACCGAGCAGGGATCGGCGCTGATGATCATGGGCATTGCGGGCGGCGCGGTACTGCCGCAACTGTTCGCGCACCTGAAGGAACATTTCAATTTTCAGCTGGTATTCCTGCTGCTGATGACGCCCTGCTATCTCTACATCCTCTACTACTCGCTCCATGGCCACCGGGTGGGCCTGGGTGATCAGCGCCAGATGGCGCTCGCCGACGAACCCTCATGATCCGGATCCCCGCGTCCACACCTGCCTCCGGCACGGAGTCGCGCCGTCCTCGAAGCTCCCCTACACTTTCAACGGGCCAGCTCAATCGCGATTTCCGAGCCCTCATCACCCATCGAGATCCCACGCTTGCGCAGCCCCACGATCCGAGATGTCGCCGAACGCGCCGGGGTGTCGCTGAAGACGGTGTCTCGCGTGCTCAATCACGAACCTGCGGTGCAGGAAAGCACGCGCGAGCGCGTGCGGCGGGCGATCAGCGACCTGGATTATCGGCCCAACGTGTCGGCGCGCAGCCTGCGTGGCGCAACCGCCTACGCGCTGGGACTGGTCTACGACAATCCCAATCCCTACTACATCATCAGTGCGCAGAACGGTGTGCTGTCGGTCTGTCGCGAGGCGGGCTTCGGCCTGCAGATCCATCCCTGCGATTCGGCTTCATCGACGCTGGCCGAGGAATTGCTCGATCTTGTGCGGCGTTCACGCCTGGCCGGCCTGGTGCTCGCACCGCCGATGTCCGAGCGGATGGAACTGGTGCGCCTGCTCGCCGAGAACGACATCCACTTCGTGCGCATCATCTCGGCGGCAGCCGACCCGCAGGACGGCTACCCCTGCGTCTTCGTCGACGACCGCGATGCGGCATACGACATCA
>JAJXYE010000005.1 GCA_021780735.1 Pseudomonadota bacterium
CAAGGACGCACCGGCGGACGCCAAGCGCTGGCTGGGCGAGCATGGCAATCCATACAAGATCCTCCTGGCCGACCAATCCGGCCATACCGCGATGGATTTCGGCGTGTACGGCGCGCCGGAGAGCTTCCTGATCGACGCCAAGGGCGTGATCCGCTACAAGCATATCGGCCCGTTGACACCCGATGTGGTCGCCACCGAACTGAAGCCCGCGATCGCCTCGATGCTGAAGGAGGCACCATGATGCCGCTGTTTGTCAGGAGCGCGCCGGTTGCGCTCCTGCAGGTCGTGTTCGCAGCAATGCTGGCATTCGTCGGCGTCGCTCACGCCCAGGCCATCGAGCCAATGCCGTTCAGCAGCCACGCGCAGGAACTGCGCTTCCAGCAGCTGACCCGGCAACTGCGCTGCCCCATGTGCCAGAACGAAACGCTGGCTGATTCGGACGCACCGATTGCACGTGACCTGCGCAACCAGATCTTCAAGCTGATGCAACAGGGCAAGAGCGACGAGCAGATCAAAAAGTATCTGGTCGCCCGCTATTCCGATTACGTGCTGTATGACCCGCCGCTGCAGCCGAACACATGGCTGCTCTGGTTCGGCCCGCTCTTGATACTGCTCAGTGGTGCGGCCGTGGTGGTGATTGTCATCCGCCGACACAAAAGCGCTGGGGATGTAACCAGCGAGACTACGACTGGAAGCGGGGACGACTGGTGAAAATCGCCTTTTATGCAAGCGCCGCGGCGATGGTCGCGGTGGCACTGGCAGCGCTGTTGCTGCCACTGATTCGCCAGGGCCGCCGCAATGGCCGCTCGCGCGGTGTCTTCGTGCTGGCCCTGGCGATCGCCTTTGTGCTGCCGCTGACAGCAGGTTTGCTGTATCTGCGAATAGGTACTCCAGCAGCACTCAATGGCGTCGCCCTTCAGGGCAACATGCCGCTGACCATGGAACAGGCGGTCGCCCAGTTGCATGCACATCTGGCCGAAAAGCCCGATGACCTGCAGGCATGGACGTTGCTGGCGCAGACCAGCACGATGATGCACAACATGGACGATGCGCGCGACGCCTACGATCACATCCTCAAGCTCGATCCCAACAATGCCGACGCCATGGTCGGCTGGGCCGAAGCCGATGCGATGGCGAAGAGCGATCATGTCATCGGAACCCGCGCCGTCGCACTGCTCAAGCATGCCGTGCAACTGCAACCGGACAACCAGCGCGGGCTGTGGCTGCTCGGCACCAGCCAGTTCCAGCAGGGCAACTTCGCTGCGGCAGCCGCCACCTGGCGCCTGCTGGAGCAGCAGCTCGAGCCTGGTTCGAAAGTCGCCAAGGCTGTTGCCGAACAGATCACCCAGGCCGATGCCCGCGCCGGCGGCGCACCAGCGGAAGCCGCCACACGCACTGTCGCCACGACGACGCCGGCAGGGGTCTCTCTGCAAGTGCAGGTATCGCTGGCACCTGCGCTCAAGGACAAGCTCGCCGCCGGGGACGTGCTTTTCGTCTATGCGCGCGCCACGCAAGGCCCACCGATGCCGCTGGCCGTGGCCAGGCTCGACCCGGCCCACTTGCCGACCACGGTGACCCTGGATGATGCAATGGCGATGACGCCGACCATGAAGCTTTCCTCGGTCACCAAGGTGTTTGTCGGCGCACGGATCAGTCACAGCGGCCAGCCGATTGCCCAGCCGGGGGATCTGGAAGGCAACGCCGGCATCGTCGACGTGAGCCGCAAGACACCGATCGACATCCTCATCAGCAAGGTGCACTGATGGTTCACGAGGAGCGGCGCCACGATGCGCGGCGCTACTTCCCCCTGCCCTCTCCATTTGCGATGAAGCGCGGTGGCGAGCTCCACGGCGCGCATGTCGCCTACGAAACCTGGGGAGTACTGAACGACGCACGCGACAACGCGTTGCTGGTACTCACCGGGCTCTCGCCCAGCGCGCACATGGCCTCATCGGAGGACGATCCCAGCCCCGGCTGGTGGGAGGCGATGGCCGGCCCCGGCAAGGCGATCGACACTTCGCGCTGGTTCGTGATCTGCGTGAATTCGCTGGGTAGCGACAAGGGCTCAACCTGTCCCGCCTCGATCGATCCGGCCACCGGCAAGCCCTACCGGCTGGCCTTTCCCCAGCTGGCACTCGAAGACGTGGCCAATGCAGCGCATGCGGTCGTCAGCGGACTGGGCATAGCACAACTGGCCTGCCTGATCGGCTGCTCGATGGGCGGCATGAGCGCGCTGGCCTACATGCTGCTGCACCCCGGCAGCGTGCGTGCGCACATAAGCGTGGATACCGCCCCGCAGGCACAACCGTTCGCCATCGCCATCCGCTCGCTGCAGCGTGAGGCGATCCGGCTCGACCCGCAGTTCAACGACGGCCAGTACGACATTCATGCCGAGCACGGCGGTGCCTATCCCGACCTGGGCATGAGCATCGCGCGCAAGCTCGGCGTGATCACCTATCGCTCGGCGATGGAATGGAACGGCCGTTTTGCGCGGATCCGGCTCGACCCGGAACAACGCGAGGACGAACCCTTCGGCCGCGAGTTCCAGGTCGAGTCCTATCTCGAAGGCCACGCCCAGCGCTTCGTTCGCAACTTCGACCCGAACTGCTACCTCTACCTGTCACGGGCCAGCGACTGGTTCGACATCGCCGAATACGGCCACGGCAGCGTGCTCGAAGGTCTCAAGCGCATCTGCATCGAGCAGGCCATGGTGATCGGGGTCAGCACCGACATCCTGTTTCCGCTGCAGCAGCAGGAGCAGATCGCCGAAGGCCTTGAGGCGGCCGGCGCCCGGGTGGAGTTCGTGGCGCTGGACTCGCCACAGGGCCATGACGCATTCCTGGTCGACATCGAGCACTACAGCCCGGCCATTGGCGGCTTCCTGCAGCGACTGGCGTCCCGCTGAGGGACACCGGGATCGGAACGCAAGGCCCGAGACCGTTGCCAGCTGGCTTGCCCGCTTCCCGGCAGGAGTCCGGTCCGCTGCACTGCTATCATGCTTGGCTATCCGCAACCTCCGAGACAGTCATGCTAACCCTCGATTTTCCCGGCAGCCGCACCCTGATCGAGGCAATCGACGACGCGGTGCGCAAGCCGACCACCAGCGAGCTGACCGACAGCCTGCGCAACAGCCTGTGCCGACTGATCCAGGAGCAAAGCGTTA
>JAJXYE010000364.1 GCA_021780735.1 Pseudomonadota bacterium
AATGCCGTGGAAAGCCATCCCCGCTCCGACCTTTCCGATGGGGAAATGCCATCGAGGAGGAATGAATGTTCGGCTATTACCTTGACCTTGCAGTGCGCAGCTTCAGGCGCAACAGGGTGCTCACGGCGCTGATGGTCCTGGCGCTGGCGCTGGGCATCGGCGCGACGATTACCACGTTGACGATCCTGCGCTTGCTCTCGGGCGACCCGTTGCCGCAGAAGAGCGCGCAGTTGTTCTATCCGCAGCTCGATCCGAGCCCCATGGACGGTTACGTCGCCGGGCAGACCAAGCCGCCGGCGATCATGACGTGGCCCGATGCGATGAACCTGCTGCGTGCGCACCGCGCGAGCTACCAGGCGGCGATGGCACCGGTGCAGGCGCGCATCGTGCCGCAGCACGCGAACCAGCCGCCTTATTTCGCCGATGGCCTGATGACCACCGCGGATTTTTTCCCGATGTTCGATGTGCCGTTCCAGTACGGAAGCGGCTGGACGGCGGCCGACGACGACAGTCACGCGGCAGTGGCCGTCATCGGCAGTGCGTTGAATCAGCGCCTGTTCGCCGGCCAGAACAGCGTCGGCAAGACATTGCGCATCGGGGATCACGACTTCCGGGTCATTGGCGTGCTCAAGCCCTGGTCGCCACAGCCCATGTTCTATACCGTGGCGCAGAGCGGTCGCAGCTATGGCGAAGGTACGTCGATCTTCCTGCCGCTGCAGACCGCCCGGGCGAACCTGATGAGCCCAAGCGGCGACATCGAGTGCTACGCCGCCATTACCGACATCAAGCACCTCGAAACGGCGCCTTGCGAATGGCTGGCGATGTGGGTGCAGCTCGATACGCCTGCCGCGGTGGCGGACTACAAGAGGTTTCTCGACGGCTACGTGCACCAGCAGATCGCGCTTGGCCGGCTCAAGCGGCCGGACGATTCGCTGCTGGACCTGATGGGCGTGTTGCGCGACCAGCAGGTGGTGCCGGACGACGTGCGGTTGCAGGCGTATATCGCCTTTGGCTTCCTGTTGATCTGCGTGGTCAATACGGTGGGTCTGCTGCTGGCGAAATGCCTGCGGCGGTCCAACGAGATCGGCGTGCGTCGTGCGCTGGGGGCCACGCGCCGCGCCGTGTTTGCGCAGTTCATGGTCGAGGCGGGCATCGTCGGCTTGGCTGGCGGCGTGCTCGGCCTGGTGTTCGCCGAGCTGGGACTTTGGGCGATCCGCCACCAGCCTGCGCAATACGCGAGCCTCGCGCATCTGGACATGGCGATGTTCGCCTTCACCTTCGTCGTCGCCCTGACGGCGAGCCTGGTCGCCGGCCTTCTTCCTGCGTGGCGCGCCTGTGTGGTGGCGCCGGCGCCCCAACTGAAAGCGTCCTGAGGTGGCCATGGAACTTCGACCCATTCTCGCCACGCTGCGCAAGCACCGCATTCCGGCCGTGCTGATCGTGCTTGAGATCGCACTGGCCTGTGCCGTGCTGTGCAACGCCGTGTTCATGATCAGCCTGCGTGTCCGGCAGATGCACCTCCCCAACGCCATCGACGAGCGCGGCATTTCGTTGGTCTCGGTAAACGGCGCCGACCCCAAGCTGGCGGCCAGCGACATTCCACGCGACCTGACCGCGTTGCGTGGCATCGCCGGCGTCACCGCCGCCTCGGTAAGCAACACGGTGCCGCTTTCCACCAACAACATCGGCTGGAGTTTCGGCACTTCGCCCGATGCGACGTTAGCCACCCAGCACACCGTCAACCTGTCGATGTACTTCGTCGGCGAGGGCGCGGATCAGGCGCTCGGCCTCCGGCTGAAGCAAGGCCGCTTCTTCACGAACGACGAATACGCCGACAGCAAGCTGGGCAGTGGCGTGTTACCCGGCATCCACGTGGCCGTGCTGACCGAGAGCGCGGCGGATCGGATGTGGCCCGGGCAGTCGCCCCTGGGCAAGACCTTCTATTCCAAGCCCGACTATTACCAGGTAGTCGGCGTGGTGGCCGACGTGATGCGGCCCTGGGTCAGCGATGCCGAGCATGCCTACAACGCGGTGTATTTTCCGCTTGCGCCGGACGCCATGACCAGCGGCTACATCGTGCGCAGCGCCCCGGAGGATCGCCAGCGCGTCCTGCAGCAGGCCACGCAGGCCCTACAGAAGCTCAACCCCGGCGCGGTGGTCAAAGGCCGGACCTTCACCGATATCCGCAATCGCTATTTTGCGGATACCAACAGCATGGCCTGGATGCTGGTGCTGGTCTGCGTGGTGATGCTGGCGGTGACCGCCTTTGGCATCGTCGGCCTGACCAGTTTCTGGGTGGCGCAGCGGCGACGCCAGATTGGCGTCCGCCGCGCGGTGGGTGCCACGCGCACCGACATCCTGCGCTACTTCCAGGCCGAGAACTTCCTGCTTGCCAGCTTCGGCATCGCATTGGGCATGGCGCTGGCCTACGGACTCAACCTGTTCCTGATGAAGCATTACGAATTGCCGCGGTTGCCGGGCGTCTACCTGCCGGTGGGTGCGGCGGTGCTGTGGGCCATCGGCCAACTGGCCGTGCTTGGCCCTGCGTTGCGCGCCTCCAACGTGCCGCCGGTGGTGGCGACGCGGGCGGCTTGAAGCCGAGCCTTGCCGGCGTGTCGAGTTGCGCCGGCGGGGCAAGACAAAGGAGCAATGGATGTTCGGCTACTACCTCGACCTGGCATGGCGCAGCCTCAGGCGTCACAAGATACTGGCGGCCTTGATGACGCTGGCGATCGCGCTGGGCATCGGCGCCTCGGTCACCATGCTGACGGTGCTGCACAACCTCTCCGGCAACCCGTTGCCGGGACGCAGCGACGTGCTGTTCCACCCGCAGGTGGATCCGCGGCCGGCGGATCTGCCGGGTGCGAAAGACGAGCCGCCAGACAACCTCACCTACCTCGATGCGGTGAACCTCTACCGGATGGGCATCGCGCCGCGCCGTGCGGTGATGGGCGGCAACTGGTTGCCCGTGCGCAAGGACGTCCCCGACAGCCCGCTTGCCATGACCACCAATCGTGCCACCACCGCCGATTTCTTCGCGATGTTCGGCGTGCCCTTTGTCTACGGCTCCGCATGGTCGGCGCAGGACGACGCGAACCATGCGCAGGTGGTGGTGTTGTCGCAGGCGCTCAACCAGAAACTGTTCGGTGGCGCCGA
>JAJXYE010000111.1 GCA_021780735.1 Pseudomonadota bacterium
CGGTGACTCCAGCCCCTGGAACGCCAGCGCGCTGGACCACGCATTGGCCAGTCCATCGACCGAGTTCTTCTTGAACTCCAGCCCGGCGATCGCCTTGCGCTTGGCCGCCTCGACCAGCGCCGGATCGATACCCTTGCTGGCCGCCTCGGCCAGGATTGCGCGCATCCTGGCCAGGATCGGCTGCGGGTTGCCACCCTTGGGAAAGATACCCACCGCCATGCCGAAGCCGGCCTTTGGCATCAGGTTGGCACCGAAGGTGCCAAACAGCGCGGTGCCGTCCATGCCCATGCCGAACAGGGCGGCGCGCTGCGATGCCAGTGCACTGCCCAGCACCATGGCGGTGGCGTAGTCCTTCGACTGCGAGCCCGGCATGCGATAACCAAGATAAACCGAACCGTACGGACTGTCGGTGGGCGCGGTGATCGTCTTCGCCTGTACCGGCTTGAACGCGAACGTCGGCCGCGCCGGCAGCGCCTTGCGCGCGATATCGCCAAACTCCGCCTTGACCGTCGCCAGCGTGGCCGCCGGATCGACATCGCCGGCAATCACCAGGATCGCGTTGTTCGGCGCGTACCAGCTGTCGTGGAACTGCTTGAGCATCGCCGCCGTGGTCTTGTTGAACGAATCACGCGTGCCCAGCGGCGTATGCGCATACGGCGTACCGTTGAACAACTGCGCCTGCAACTGCTCATAGAACTTGTACGAAGGATTGGACAGGTCGCGTGATACTTCCTGCTCGATTGCGCCACGTTCCTTCGCCCACGCAGCCGCATCCATGTCCACGCCGCGCATGCGCAGGCTCTGCACATGCAGGGCCACCTTCAGATCCTGCGACGGCGCCACGAAGTAATACTGGGTCACGCCCTGGGTGGTGTCCGCATTGAACGCGCCGCCCATGTTCGCCGCGATTGCCGCCAGCTGATCCTTGCTCAGCCCCGGGCTGCCCCGGAACATCATGTGCTCCACCGCATGCGCCGTACCCGGGAAGCCCGCCGGCACCTCGTCCGAACCGGCCAGGTAATTCATCTCGGTTGTCACCACGGGCGCCAGCGTGTCGCGCACGATCACCACGCGCAGTCCGTTGTCGAGGGTGGCACGGGTGACGTCGTTCGTCCCGCTGGCGGCGGCCGTTGCGGCGGTCAGGGCCAGCGCAATGGCCGCAGTCAGCTGCATGACTCGATACTTCATTCGATCTGTCCTTGTGATTGATGGATAAAGGAGGTCGCGCCACACGCGCCGGATAGAGCCGGGACGATGCGGATGCAGCTCATTCAGACCGGGATGGTGCGCTGGTGTTCCCGCGCGCCTGCAGCTCGCGGGCGGCTGCCAGGATCGGCGCTCGGGCTGCGCGCTGAATCAGGTACAGCTGCATCAAGACCAGCAGCACCGTGGCAAGCGGGAGCCAGCGCAGGACACCGTGCCAATGCTGGACACCCGCAATCGTCAACGCCACGAAAACCACCATGCAGCTGCCGATCAGCAGGCTCGGCAGCCGGTAACGTTTCCTGGCCTGCCTGTGCTGTTCCTCCAGCAGGTTGACCGCAACCAGATACGACAGCCCGAACTCCCGCTGCAGCTTCTTGACGGTGATGAAGTTCATGTCGATCCGTCGGGTCAGGTCTGGCTGGTTGGCAGAAAGGGATGCGGTCGCTGCTGCAGTCCGTGCCAGCCGCGGCGGGCGAGCCGGAACAAGATCAACGAGAGCACCAGCCAGCCGGCCAACAACGCATCCCTCAAGCTGAGCGGACCGAGCATGATCGCGGCGGGGTCACTCAGGACGGGTACAAACAGGCTGATGCAGATCAGGATGCAACCGAACATGCCCACTCCTCCGATCGACCAGCGCCCTGGCAAGGATCCGCCGATGATGAGCAGGCTGAACGCAACCATGAAGCCTGCTGCACCCAGTTGGCCAAGCAAGACGAACATCGTCGCCTGGACACTCAAGTGCAGGCTCAGCGCCAAGGCCAGCAGGAAGGCAAGCAGCAAGGATTGCAGGCGCAGTGGTGGTCGCAGACTGGCGGCGAGAAGCTGGCTCTTCACGTTGCTGCCCAGACCGGGCAGCAGTGCCAGCAGGGGCAATTCCCCATTTGCCTTGCTCCAGCGCTGCCAGAGTTGGGCCAGGCTGACCAACGCCAGCGTCATCCCGCCGAAGGCACCGACCATGATCAGTGCGAGCAATGCACCCTGGTGCCAGAAACCCTGCCATGACTCCACCGGATGCCGGCGGTCATGGCCAAGCTCCATCAGCGCCAGGTAGGCCAGGGCCGGTACGGCAATGAGTGCGATTGTGCGCAACGCACTCAGCACAGTCTGCGGCATGAACACTCCACCCAGGGCGATGCGAAGACTGGTCACGGACCGGCCCGGGCCACAATCACCCAGATCGGCACGAGGCTGTATCCAATCCGGGCTGGTTCGAATTTTATGGACGTTGTCGGCCGAGCGGCCCAGAAAGCCGGTCCACGGATTCCAGCCTTCGGTCTGGCCGCCACGGCGAAACAACATCACCAGCGGTCGACTCCAGCCCATGGCGTAGGGATCCGCGGCATGGACGAGGCGGTGCCACCGCCATAACGTCAACAGGCTCAATCCCAGCACGACCGGAGCCCAGCACTGGACAAAATCCGTACTCAGCGGACCCGGCAACTCGATCCGGACAGGCATGGCGTTCAGGGCCGCCGGCAACAGGAAGAACGGCGTCACGACGAAGCGCGGCAACAGCGCGAACAGCAAACCGCCCACGCAAAACAGCGCGATCAGGATGGCGATTGCACTGAAGTGACCGAAAGAGATTCCCAGCAGCGCCGTCGACCCCAGCACACAGAGCAACCCGTACAGCAGGATCACCGACTTCATGCCCCGCTCCAGGGCCGGCACCCGCAGCTGGCGCGCGTCGATGGCCAACAAGACCATGTTGGACATCACAAAGGCCCACAGGAAAGCGAGAAAAAAGCCCGCCACGGCCGTACACGCAAGCCAGCGGTCCGGCTTGTGCGAAAAAATGTCCGCGGCAGTTGCCCCCAACCCGGCGAGTACGAGCAGCACCAGCCCCAGCCAGGCCGTACTGGGACGATTTACCCGCCATGGCGCCGACACGAGGGCTTGCGCGCTCACTCCGCAATCTCCACAAACAGATCCTCCAGACCCA
>JAJXYE010000060.1 GCA_021780735.1 Pseudomonadota bacterium
TGTGGAACACCCGCCAGGTCGTGTGTTGAGGCCAACCGCTGCCAGGCAAAAAAAGAGCGCCCGTCGGGCGCCCTGGAGATGGTGGGTCGTCCGGGATTCGAACCCGGGACCAATGGATTAAAAGTCCAGTGCTCTACCAACTGAGCTAACGACCCATGCAACAAAAACTCAAGCGATCAATTTTACGGGCTGGGCGACAGGGGCACAAGCAAGTACTCAGACGTAGTGGGTCGGATCGGCCAGCCCGGCTTCGCGAAAACCCTGCGCGCGCAGACGGCAGGCATCGCAGTGGCCGCAGGCACGGCCCTCGCCGTCGGCCTGGTAACAGCTGACCGTGACCGAGAAATCGACCCCGAGGCGCGCGCCCTCGCGCGCGATATCGGCCTTGCCCATGCGCATCAGGGGCGCATGGATGCGGATGCCTGCGCCTTCGACACCGGCCTTGGTGGCGACGTTGGCCAGGCTTTGGAACGCCTCGATGAACGCGGGGCGGCAGTCCGGATACCCCGAGTAGTCCACCGCATTGACGCCGCACCAGATGTCGCTCGAACCAAGCACCTCGGCCCAGCCCAGCGCGATCGACAACATGATGGTGTTGCGCGCAGGGACATAGGTAACCGGGATATCGGCGCTGTCGACGGAATCCAGCGGCACCTCGATATCGGCGGTCAGGGCGGAACCGCCGATGCTGCGCAAGTCGACACTGACCACCTTGTGCTCGGCCGCTCCAAGCATCCGCGAGACCCGCTCGGAGGCGGCCAGCTCGGAATGGTGGCGCTGACCATAGGCCACACTCAAGGCATGCACCTGGTAGCCCTGCTCGCGTGCGATGGCGATGGTGACGGCCGAATCCATGCCGCCGGAGACCAGCACGACAGCCTTGCGCAAAGTGTTTTGAGACATGCCTTGCATCCACAAAGGTGCGACCGGTCACCGGTCGGAAACGCCACCGGCAACACAGGCCGGCGCGCGGTTTTTGTCGCTTGCGGCGATATGGCCACAGCGCGGATTTTCCTGAAGAGTGCGGCCATGGATGGCCGCCCTGTGATCTTCGCGTTCACGGACGAACGGACAAGTCACCTTCCCGCCGCATCGTTCCACAAGAGCTTGTGCAATTGCATCTGGAAGCGCACCGGCAACTTGTCGGCAAGAATCCATTCGGCCAGCGCGCGTGGCTCGACTGCGCCATGCACCGGGGAAAACATCACCATGCAGCGTTCGGCCAACGCGTGTTCGGCCAGTACCGCGCGTGCCCACTCATAGTCGGCGCGACTGGCGATGACGATCTTGATCTGGTCGTGCGGCAGCAGGTGGCCCAGGTTCGACCACAGGTTGCGCGCGCTCTCGCCCGAATCGGGCGCCTTCAGGTCCATCACCTTGCGCACCCGCGGGTCGACCGCGGAGACATCCAGCGCACCGGACGTCTCCAGCGAAACCTCGTAGCCGGCCTCGCACAACGCGCGCAGCAGGATCAGGCAGCGCTTCTGCGCCAGCGGCTCGCCGCCAGTGACACAGACGTGCCTGGCGCGGTGGGAGCCGACTTCGGCGAGGATGTCGTCGATCGCATGCCAGTCGCCGCCATGGAACGAATACTCCGTATCGCACCATACGCAGCGCAGCGGGCAACCGGTGAGCCGCACGAACACCGTGGGCCAGCCGATGGCATCGGCCTCACCCTGGATCGAATGGAAGATTTCGGTGATGCGCAGGCGCTGGACTGCGGAAGCCGCAGGCGCGGTCGGCGCCACGCGTGCATCGTTGCCGCTCATGGCCTATCCGCTCAGTTGCTGGTCTGCAATTGCAGGCGCTGCAGGCGCTCGGCCGCCAGGCTGGCGACGCGGGAGCCGGGGTATTTCGCGCTCACCTGCTTCAGGGTGGCCTTGGCGGCATCGAACTGTTTCAGCTCAATCTGGCTGTAGCCCACCTTGAGCAAGGCATCGGGCGCCTTTTCGCTCTGCGGAAACTGGCTCAGCAACTGCTGGAACGACTGCAGCGCCACCGAGTAGTTGGTGGTGACGTAATACGACTCACCAAGCCAGTACAGAGCATTCGGCGCCAGTGCGTTGTTCGGATAGTGCTGGATGAAACTGCGGAACTGGCGCGAGGCCTCGACATAATTGCCGCCGCGTATCGCCTGGAAGGCCGTATCGTAAGCCGACTGGGCGGCCGCCGGATCGTCGCTGCCAGCGGGCGGATTGCCTCCTGCCGCAACGGCGCTTGACGCGTTCGCCGGCGCTACTGCCGTGCCGGCCTGCGCCTGCGCGGCATGTCCTGCCGCCGCCGCACTGCCACCTTCCAGCCGGCCGAGGCGGGCGTCGAGGTCGGTGTATTGCGCCTTGTTGGTGTCTTCGAGCTGTTGCAGATGATGCTGCAACTCCTCGATTTCGCCTTGCAGTTGCTGCATCTGCGCCTGCAGTTGCTGCATCTGGTTGACCATGCCGATACCGCCCTGGTCCTTGTTCTGTGCCTGCTGTTCCAGCCGGCTTACGCGATCGGCGAGACTCAGCCGGGTGTCCTGCGAAAATGCCGGGAACGCGAACAGCATGGCGGACGCGATCGCGCCCGCCATGCCGATCCTGGCTGCAAAGCTGTTAGCCAGTCGCTTCATCATTACTGCGCCGTGTAGACGATCTCGACGCGACGGTTCTTGCTCCAGCAATCCTCGTTGTGCTCACGGCACACCGGCTTCTCCTTGCCATAGCTGACCACGCTGAGCTGGCTGGCCGAACCACCGTCTGCCTGCAGGGCACTGGAAACGGCATTGCCGCGACGCTCGCCCAGACCCAGGTTGTACTCGCGGGTGCCGCGCTCGTCGGTGTTGCCTTCCAGGCGGATCTGCGCGCTCGGACGATCCCGCAGGTACTTGGCGTGGCAAGCCATGATCTGCTGGAATTCCGGCTTGATCTCGCTCTTGTCGAAGTCGAAGTACACGGTGCGCTGGCGCAGGCAGGCATCGGTATCCAGGTCGGCCGGGGTGTACTTGCCGTCCGACACAGGGGCCTGCGGCTGGGTCGGCTGCGCGGCTGGAGGCGGCGTCGGCTTGACTTCCTGCTTCTTGGTACAAGCGGCGGCGCCTACGCAGAGCAGGGCAACCAGGGCAACGCGAACAGTCTTATTCATGGTGACGTTCCTTAAACGGGTTGAGTTCCGACAACAGATGATGGTTGGGGTAACGGGACAGCTGCGCCGGTTGACCGGCTGTTATTCTGACCACTGAAAGATCGACAGCGCGTGATGCTGCGCTCTCGCTCTGACTGGCGCTGGCGCACAAGGCGCCATCGCCGCAAACCGAAACGCGCCGACGGCGCTGTTCGGGCCCTCTCCCTGGGCATCAGGTTGCTGCACGGATTGTGCGCGGCAACATGAAAAATCAATGCTCTCGATACGGGCCCCAGGCAGGTTCCTGGACGTTGCCATCGGCGAGTATCAGGCGTTGTCTGACCAGCCCGTCGTTCGACACCGAATACAGAACCCCGCGGCTGCCATCGGTGGCGGCATACAGAAGCATGCTTGCATTGGGCGCGAAACTGACCGAGTCATCGAACGGCCCTGGCGATATGAAGCGTGTCTGCCCACCCAGGCTCTGATCCTGAATGGCAATACGATACACGTTCCCGTTGCCCTGCACCATCGCGATCTGCTTGCCGTCGTAACTGACCGAGGCCTTGGCGTTGTACTGCCCCTGGAACGTGATGCGCTGGGGGGTGCCGCCAGTCACCGGAATCTGGTAGATCTGCGGCCGGCCCGAACGGTCGGAGGTGAAATAGATGCTCTGGCCGTCTGGTGCCCAGACCGGCTCGGTATCGATCGACAGGCTGTGGGTCAGGCGGGTCTCCTGATGGGTTGCCAGGTCGATGATGAAAATCTCCGGATTGCCGACGTAGGACAGCGACACCGCCAACTTCTTGCCGTCCGGCGACCACGCCGGCGCGCCGTTGATGCCCTTGCGCGCAGAAACGATCTGGCGCGCGCCGGTGACCAGGTTCTGGATCCGGATCGACGAATTGCCGTCCTCGAACGAGACATAGGCAATGCTCGAACCATCCGGCGACCAGGCCGGCGACAGCAGCGACTCGTGCGAGCGAACCGCCACCTGCGGGTTGTAGCCGTCCGAATCGGCCACGATCAGGGAGTAGGTGATGTGGTCGCCCAGCCCCACTGCCGTGATATAGGCCATGCGCGTCCAGAACGCCCCGCGCACACCGGTAATCTGCTGGTAGACCTTGTCAGCGATCTGGTGCGCCACGTCACGCAAACTGGCTGTCGGCTTGGTGAAGGTACCGCCCAGCAACTCCTGCTGCTTGTTGACGTCCCACAACTCGTACGTCACGTTGAGCATGCCGCTGCCAGCGTCGCTGATGCGCCCGACCACGATGTAGTCCTGCTTGAGCAGGCGCCAGGTGGCGAACTTGATTTCCGAGCCCTGCGACGGCGTCTCCACGATTTCGCTCCTGGCCAGCGAACGGAACTTGCCGGAACGGTTGAAATCGTTGCGCATCACGTCGGCGACATCGGTCGACAGCGGCGACATGCCGGCTTGCTGGGCGAACGGCACCACCACGATCGGCGTGGCCGTCTTGACCCCACCGACGATGTCCACACTGAGCGACTGGGCGGCGGCCGGGCCGGCGAACAACGCCACCGCGACCAGCAGGATGATGGCGAAGCTTGAGCTGATTTTGCGCATGGGCTTGATCATTGCGGCCTGAAAATAAAGGTGAGGTGTCGCTGGAACACGCTTTCAAAGCCCTTGTACGGCAGGGTCTTGGTACGCAGCACGGCATTTTCCACCGAGCGCCTGCCGGCGTCGTCATACGGACAACTGGAATCCACCGTGGCACTCATCACTTCGCCGCCGGGTGACTGCACGATATGAACCTGGCACGGAACACTCGGCATGTTATCTGGCCGCAGCCAGTTCGGTGTGACCGCATTCTGAATGGCCGCCGCATATTCACTGCTGAGATCACTGGTCGGACTGTTGGTTCCCTTTTGCAGCTGATCGGCCCTGGGCAGATCCGGCTGGGCGTTGTCCTGGGCGTTCTTCAGGTCTTCCATCTGCTGCCTGGCCTGCCTGGCCTTGCTGTCCAGCTGCCTGGTCCTGGCCGAGGCCTGATCCATCCTGGCGAACAGCGCATCGAGCTTCTTCTTGTCCTCTTCCTTCTTTTTGGCCGCCTGGGCGTCCAGTTCGGACTGGCGCTGGCGCTGCTTCTCTTCCTGCACCCGCTTGGCATCGAGTGCCTTCAAGGCGGCGTCCTCGACCACTTTCTCCTGATCGACCACGTCCGGATGCTCCGGAGGCGGCGGGAGTTGCTTCACCACCGGCTTTTCGGGCGTCGGGGTGGGTGGCGGCACGCTCGGCGGCGGCGGCACGGTATGGGGCACCGGCCTGGCCTTGACCGGCTTCGGCGGCGGGCTGCCGGTCGGCCCGAGCAGGGTCGCCTCGATGATTGGTCCCTGCAGATTCAGGGGCGGATTGCAGGTGATCGGGTTCATCCACGCCGGCAGGTGCAGGGCGTCGAACACGCTCACGTAGCTCGAGCACGGCAAAACCGCGAGGAACAGGAACCCCACGATGCCGATGTGCAGGATGGCGGAAAAGATGACCGCCTTCGGCGTCGCCCTACTTTCGTCCATTCTTCCCGCCCGACTGAGGCTGGGCCATCAGTCCGACCTTGCTCACGCCGGCCTGCTGAAGATCGGCCATCACGGCCACCACACCGCCATATTTCCCGTCGGTATCGCCGGCAACCAGCACGTTGACGTCGGGATTGGCCTTCACGAAGGCACCGATTTTCAGCTTCAGTGTGTCCACATCGATAGGCTCGGCCTTGCCGCCGTCCGCGGTCAGCAGCAGCGAGCCGTCCGTCTTGACCGTGACGATGACCGGGTCCTTCTTTTCCTTGAGTGACTTTGCGTCGGCCTGCGGCAGGTTCACGTCGACGTTGGATTTGAGCATCGGCGTGGTGACCATGAAGATGATCAGCAGCACCAGCATCACGTCGATGTACGGCACCACGTTGATTTCTGACTTGAGCTTGTAACGCTTGCGGCGTCCGGACGTTCGCATGGCTGCTGCTCCGCTCAGGCGACGTCGTCGGTCTGGATCTGACGCTGCAGCACCGAGGAGAACTCCTCCTGGAAGACGTCGTAGCGCGAGGCGATCCGCTCGACCTTGGTCGCGTAGCGGTTGTAGGCCCACTGCGCCGGAATTGCCGCGAACAGGCCCATCGCGGTGGCGATCAGCGCTTCGGAGATGTGCGGCGCGACCACCGCGATGGTCACGTCCTTCATCTCGCCCAGGCCCTGGAACGCGCCCATGATGCCCCACACGGTACCGAACAGGCCGACATAGGGGCTGATCGAACCGACGTTGGCGAGAAACTCCAGGTTGCGCTCAAGCAGGCCGATCTCGCGCGTGCCGGCCACCTGCATGGCGCGCTCGGAACCTTCGATCACGCTGCGCGAGTCATGCGTCTTGCGCTGGCGCTGGCGGGCAAACTCGCGAAAGCCGGACTCGAAGATGTTTTCGATGCCGCCGTTCTCGCCGGCGCCATTGCTGACCTCGCGAAACAGCTGGGCCAGGTCGCCGCCGGACCAGAATCGCTCCTCGAACGCCTCGGCGCTCTCCAGCGCGGCCTTGGTCTGGGTGTACTTGCGGATGATGATGACCCAGGACAGGAACGAGAACACCAGCAGCACCAGCAGCACCAACTGCACCGGCAGGCTCGAATCCGCGATCAGCGAGAAAATGTTCAGTCCACCGTTCATTGCTTGCAGGTTCTCCGCCAGTCGGCTCGGGTTGTGTTGGGCGTGGCTAGGTGATCAGGCCAGCCGGGATCGGTGCTGGCCGCATGCGCTCAAGGTCGACGCAAGCCACCCGCACCTGCGCGCGGATGAGGCAACTGCCGTCGAGATTCGTGATCGTCTGGGTGAACAGGATACTGGCTGCGCGCCGTTCTTTGACTTCGACCGTTACCGACAGTTCATCATCCAGCAGGGCTGGCTTGAGGAAGTCGATCTGCATGTCCCGCACCATGAAGGCCAGGCCGGTGGACTGGCGCAAAGCCGACTGGTCGATGCCGAGCGCGCGCATCCATTCGGTGCGGGCCCGCTCCAGGAAGCGCACATAGCCGGCGTGATAAACCACGCCACCGGCGTCGGTGTCCTCCCAGTAGACCCGCACGGCCCAGCGGAACGGCGGCGCCGGCGCCGACGCGGAAGGCTCAGACATCGCCGACGCCGCCGTTGAACAAATCGCCCGGCTGCGCCTGGCGCGGCGGCGGCGTCAGGCCGAGGTGGCGCCAACCCTTGGCGCTGATCATGCGACCTCGTGCGGTACGGATCAGATAGCCCTGCTGGATCAAAAACGGTTCGACCACGTCCTCCAAGGTGCCGCGATCCTCGCTCAGCGCGGCGGCCAGCGATTCCACGCCGACCGGACCGCCGTCGAAATTCTCGACGATCAGGCTGAGCAGGCGCCGATCCAGCTCGTCGAAGCCTTCGGGGTCGATCTTCAGCATGTCCAGCGCGGCCCGAGCCGCCGCGAGGGTAATCTCGCCATCGGCGCGCACCTCGGCATAATCGCGCACCCGCCGCAGCAGACGATTGGCGATGCGCGGGGTGCCGCGCGAACGGCGGGCGATTTCCCGCGCCCCTTCCACTGCGCAGGCGATACCCAGGATACGGGCGGCGCGGCGCACGATCGCGGTGAGCTCGTCGGCCGTATAGAACTCCAGACGCTGCACGATGCCGAAGCGGTCACGCAAGGGCGCGGTGAGCATGCCGGCGCGGGTGGTGGCGCCAATCAGGGTGAACGGCGGCAGATCCAGCTTGATCGAGCGCGCGGCCGGGCCTTCGCCGATCATGATGTCGATCTGGAAGTCTTCCATGGCCGGATACAGCACTTCCTCGACCACCGGCGACAGGCGATGGATCTCGTCGACGAACAGCACGTCGTTCGCCTCCAGGTTGGTCAGCAGTGCGGCCAGGTCGCCGGCGCGCTCCAGCACGGGACCCGAGGTCGATCGCACGTTGACCCCCAGCTCGTTGGCGATGACGTGGCTCAGCGTGGTCTTGCCCAACCCGGGTGGGCCGAAGATCAGCACGTGATCCAGCGCACCACCACGTTTCGTCGCCGCCTCGATATAGATCGACAGCTGTTCGCGCACCGCCTGCTGACCGAGATACTCAGCCAACCGCTTCGGCCGGATGGTCGCTTCCAGCGCGGCGTCGTCGAGCTGGACGGTAGCGGCAACGATGCGGGCTTGGGTCATGCCGGCATTATGGGGGAGAAAGGCGTGAATGGGAGCCGGCAGGCATGGAAAATCCCGGACGCTGCTGCGCGGTAATCTTCCGCATCAACCCAGACTGTCCGGCTGCCGGACCTGGGCCACTAGTCCACGAACCGGTAACCGACACCCGGCTCGGTCTTCAGCCAGCGCGGCGCGGCGGGGTCGTCGCCCAGCTTCTGGCGCAGCTTGCCGATCACGATGCGCAGGTACTGGCTGTCGCTGGTGTGCGTCGCCCCCCACACCTCGCGCAGCAGCTGCTGCTGGGTGACCACCCGGCCGGCGTGGCGCAGCAGCATGGCCAGCACCGCGTATTCCTTGCGGGTGAGCGACAGCAACGCGCCATCCAGACTCACCTCGCGGCGCGCCAGGTCCACCACCAGGTGCCCGTCGTCGTAGCGCGGCGGCGGCTCCGACTCGCCGGGGCGCTGGCGCAGCAGCACGCGCAGCCGCGCCATCAACTCCTGCACGCCAAACGGCTTGGTCACGTAGTCGTTGGCGCCCAAATCGAGCGCGCGCACCTTTTCGCTCTCGGCCTCGCGCGCGGACAGCATCAGCACCGGCAGCTGGCTCCACTGGCGCAGCTCGGCCAGCACGTCGTGGCCGTCGCGGTCGGGCAGGCCGATGTCGAGGATCACCAGATCAGGCGACTGCGTGGCGGCCAATGCCAGCCCGTCGGCTGCGTTGGCGGCAAGCAGCACCTCGTAGCCTTCGGCGCGCAGGCCGATGTCGAGGAAGCGGCGGATCTGCGCCTCGTCGTCGATCACCAGGATGCGGGGGGCGGAGGAGGTCATGGAGCGCCGGTCATGAAGGAACGTCAGGGGGTGGCGGCAGCGGCAGGGTGATCCGGATGATGGTGCCGATGCCGTCGCCGGGCAAGGCTTCCACGCTGCCGCCATGCGCGCCGATCATGCCGCGACAGATCGCCAGCCCCAGCCCGGTGCCCTGCGGCGCGCGGTCGCCGCGCGAGACGGAATAGAACATGTCGAAGATGCGTGCGCGCTCGTCCTCGGGGATGCCCGGGCCGCGGTCGCTCACCTCGATCAGCAGTTGCTGCTCGACCGATCGCACGGTGACCCGCACGGCCTCGTCGGGCGGCGAGAAGCGCGCGGCGTTCTCCAGGATGTTGAACAGCGCCTGCTCGATCAGTGCCGGGTGCACGTACAGCAGCACCGGCTTGGCCGGCGCCAGCGTCTCCACCCGCAGGTCGGGAAACAGCTTGCGCAGGCGGCCCACCGCGGCGGCCACGATCTCGGCGCTGTCGGTCCAGTCTCGATTGAGCTTCAGCGTGCCGTGGCCTAGCCGGGTCATGTCGAGCAGGTTCTGGATGTAGCGATCCAGCCGCTGGCCCTCGCCCAGGATCGCCTGCAGCAGCTCGTGCCGCTCGGCGGCGGGCAGCTTGTCCTCGTAGCTGACCAGGGTGCCGGCCGCGCCGATCATCGAGGCCAGCGGCGAGCGCAGGTCATGCGATACCGACGACAGCAGCGCGTTGCGCAGGCGCTCGGTCTCGCCCTGCACGCGGGCGCCTTCGAGCTCGTCGGACAGGCGTGCGCGCTCCAGCGCCTGGCCGATGTCCTGCGCCATCGCCAGCGCCAGGCTGCGGCGATCCGGATCGGGCTCGCCGCGCGTCGGGTCGAAGTGCAGGCCGGCCACGCCCAGCGGACGCGCCTCGCTGCCCAGCGGCAACATCCAGCGCGGCGCCGCGTTGAGCGTGTCGGTGTAGCGCCCGGCCTGCTCGCCGTGGCGGTCGCTCCAGTCGGCCGCAGCCAGATCCTGCGGGGTGAGCTCGCCCTGCTGCGGCGCGCTGGCCACCACCCGCAGCACCTGCCCGTCGTCGCGCGCCAGGATCACCGCCTCGCCCTGCAACGCGTGCGCCAGTGCCTTGCTGCCCGCCTCGCGGATGCCGCGCGCATCGGTGCTGCTGGTCAGCTGCTGGCCCAGCGTAAGCAGCGCGCGTGTATGCGCATGTGCCGCGCGCAGCGACTCGACCTGGCTGGACAGCCGCGTCGCCAGCCTGCTGCACACCAGCGCGGCGACCAGGAACAGGGTCACCGCCAGCACGTCGTCAACATTGGCGATCACCAGCGTGTAGCGCGGCGCGGCGAAGAAGAAGTTGTAGCCGAGAAAGCACAGCAGGGCCGTATAGACGGCCACCGCCATGCGCGTGCGCACCGCCACCACCAGCACCGTGGTGAGGAAGATCAGCGACAGGTTGGCCACCGACAGATAGCGGTCGGCCACGAACGCCAGCGCGAACCCGACCAGCGTGGCGAGCGTGGCGTACAGGTATTCGCCGCGCGAGCCGCGCTCGCGCGGCAGCCGCAGCCGCCGGCGCGCCTTCGCCCGCTCGACCGGGGTGGCGATGATGGTCAGTTCCATGTGGGCGCCGCGGCGCAGCAGCCGCTGGGTCAGCGAGATGCCCAGCATGCGCGCCAGCGGCCGCTCGCGGGTGCGACCCAGGATGATCTGGCCCACGCCCTCGCGGTCGGCATGCGCCAGCAGCTCGTCGGCGATTGCGTGGCCGCGCAGCACGATCGCCTCGCCACCGAGCCGCCGCGCCAGCCGCATCGCGGCATCCAGCCGCTCGCGCCGGGCCGGATCCAGCCGCGCGCCCGTGTCGACCCAGGCCACGCTCCACGGCGCGCCGCGTCGCTCGGCGATGCGGCGTGCCACGCGCACCAGGTAGTCGCTCTGGCCGTGGCCGTCGATCGCCGCCAGCACGCGGCGGCGCACGGTCATGGCGCTGCCGCGCGCGAGCATGTGCTCGCGCAGGTCGCTGTCGACGTGGCCGGCGATGGTCTCAAGCGCCAGCTCGCGCAGGGCGGCCAGGTTGGTCGGCGAGAAGAATGCGTTCAGTGCCGCGGCCGCGGTCTCGGGCACGTACACCTTGCCCTGCTTCAGGCGGCCGATCAGCTCGCGCGGCGGCAGGTCGACCAGCACGATGTCGCGCGCGCGGTCGAGGAACGCATCGGGCACCGTCTCGCGCACGGTGATGCCGGTGATCCGGCGCACCTGGTCGTTGAGGCTTTCCAAGTGCTGCACGTTCAGCGCGCTATATACCTCGATGCCGGCATCGAGCAGCTCGGCGATGTCCTGCCAGCGGCGCTCGTGCCGCACGCCGGGCAGGTTGCGATGCGCCAGCTCGTCGACCAGCAGTACGGCCGGTTTGCGCGCCAGCGCGGCATCCAGGTCGAACTCGGTGAAGTCGCGGCCGTTGTATTTCAGCGCGCGGCGCGGCAGCACTTCGATGCCCTCCAGCAGGGCGGCGGTCTCGGCGCGGCCGTGGGTCTCGACCAGGCCAACCACCACGTCCACGCCCTGGCGTTTCAGCTCGCGCGCGGCCGACAGCATCGCGTAGGTCTTGCCCACGCCGGGCGCGGCGCCCAGGAAGATCTTCAGCCGGCTTTGGCGCTCCTCCTGCGCGGTGCTGAGCAGCGCGTCGGCGCGGGCTTCACGGGACGGTTCGGTCATCGGAGGATCTCGGGTGCGATCTCGGGTGCGACATCAGCGCCGGCGGCGGCACGTCCCGCCGATGGGAAAGGCCTTCCCATCATGGCGCCGCGGCCGCATCCAGCGCCAGATTGAGCTTGAGCACGTTGACCCGCGGCTCGCCCAGCAGGCCCAGCTGGCGCCCCTGCGTAAAGCGTTGCACCAGCGACTGCACCCGGACCACGTCGAGGTGGCGCAGCCGGGCCACGCGGGCCACCTGGTACTGCGCGGCAGCGGGGCTGATCTGCGGATCGAGACCGCTGCCCGAGGCGGTGACCAGGTCCACCGGCACCGGTGCGGTATTGCCCGGATCGGCCGCCCGCAGCGCGGCGATGCGCTGCTTCACCGCGTCGGCCAGCGCCGGGTTGGTCGGTCCCTGGTTGGAACCGGACGACGCGCTGGCGTTGTACGGGTTCGGCGCGGTGGCCGACGGTCGGCCCCAGAAATACTTCGGGTCGGTGAACGACTGGCCGATCAGCGCCGAGCCCACCGGCTTGCCGTCGCGTTCGACCAGGCTGCCGTTGGCCTGCTGCGGAAACACCAGCTGGGCCAGAGCGGTGGCGGCCAGCGGATACAGCACGCCGGTGATCACGCTCAGCACCAGCAGCAGCATGAAGGATTGACGCAATAGTTTGCTCATGGGTGGTCACCGCTCTTTTTGAAAGTGCGGCCATGAATGGCCGCTGGTTGCTCTTCGCGATCATGGATCGATCGCATCAGTAGCTGCCCTGCAGCATCACGAAACCGCGGGTGCCGCCGACGTTGCGGGTGTCGCTGGCGTTGAGGAAGCTTGCCGTGCGGCGATAGAAGTCCGCGTTGCTGGCCCAGCTGACGCCGCCGCTGAGCGACCAGTGACCGTTGAGCTGAACCTTCAGCGTGGCGCCCACGTCGCTGTAGCCGGGGTTGCGCGCGCCGTTGGCCAGTGGCGTCACCAGCGTGGTGGTGTAGTGCGTGTGGCCAGCG
>JAJXYE010000389.1 GCA_021780735.1 Pseudomonadota bacterium
CAGGCGGATGCCGGCATCGAATCGCTCGGCCGCGATGTCGGTGAGCGTGGAATCGCTGACCACTTCTACGTGGATGTCCGGGTACTTCGGCAGGAGCCTCGCCAGCGCCGGCCACAGGATGGTGGCGGCGGCATGTTCGCCGGTGGTGATGCGGATGCTGCCGCTTGGCTTGTCGCGCAGCTCGCTCAGGCCGGCGAGCGCGGCATCGATGCTCTCGAAGTTCGGCGTCAGCGCCTGCTGCAGCCGTGCACCGGCTTCGGTGGGCGAGACGCTGCGCGTGGTGCGGGTGAGCAGGCGCAAGCCCAGCCGTGCCTCCAGCCCGCGGATCTTGTGGCTGAGTGCCGACTGTGACAGGCCGAGTTGGGCTGCCGCACGCGTGAAGTTGCCTTCCCGTGCAACGACAAGAAAGGCCTGCAGGTCGTTGTAATTCTCGCCGCTCATGGCCCAGGTCGATGGATTGATCGATTCAGATCATAAGTCCATTCAATATTTCACGACTAATCAGATAAGCCTGCCGGGACCAGACTGACGCCCACTCTGGAGCCTGTCTGGTGACCCCCCCATGCAAACACGCACTCTCGGCAAATACGGCCCTGCCGTTTCCGCGCTCGGCTTCGGCTGCATGGGTCTGAGCTTCGGCTACGGTCCTGCCGTCGATCACCGGCACGGCATTGCTCTGATTCGCGAAGCCTACGAACGGGGCATCACCTTCTTCGACACAGCCGAAGCCTATGGAGCCCTCAACGAGGAGATGCTGGGCGAGGCGGTGGCGCCGTTCCGCGACCGCGTTGTGCTCGCCACCAAGTTCGGCTTCAAGAACGGCGACTCCAAGTCCGGCATGGACAGCCGCCCCGAGCGCATCCGCGCGGTGGCCGAGACCTCGCTCAAGCACCTTCGCACCGATCGCATCGACCTGTTCTACCAGCACCGGGTCGATCCCGACGTGCCGATGGAGGACATGGCCGGCACCGTCAAGGATCTGATCGCCGAGGGCAAGGTCAGGCACTTCGGTCTGTCGGAAGCAGGCGTGGAGTCCATCCGCCGCGCGCATGCGGTGCAGCCGGTCGCGGCGCTGCAGAGCGAGTACTCGCTGTGGTGGCGTGAGCCGCAGAAAGCCATCCTGCCGCTGTGCGAGGAACTGGGTATCGGCTTCGTGCCGTTCAGCCCGCTGGGCAAGGGCTTCCTCACCGGCAAGATCGACGAGAACACGGCGTTCGACAAGGACGACTTCCGCAACATCGTGCCGCGCTTTTCACCCGAAGCGCGCAAGGCCAATCAGGCGCTGGTCGACCTACTCGGGCGCATCGCGGGCGAGCGGCAGGCGACCCCCGCGCAGATCGCGCTCGCATGGCTGCTCGCGCAGAAGCCGTGGATCGTGCCGATCCCCGGCACCACCAGGCTGCACCGCCTCGAGGAAAACCTCGGCGCCGGCAATGTCGAACTCGCGCCGCAGGACCTCGAGCGCATCGACACCGCACTGGCGCGGATCGTCATCGAGGGCGATCGTTACCCGGCGCACCTGCAGCAGCGCATCGACCGTTGAGCGCCGGCGGTTCGGCCGCCGCCGACCCGCCTTCGGCTCGCACCGCACCCGATCGGGACACTCAATCAGGAGACACCATGCACGGCATTCAAGGCAAAATCGTCGTCATCACCGGCGCCAGCAGTGGACTCGGCGAAGCCGCTGCCCGCCATCTCGCCGGACACGGCGCCGAACTGGTGCTCGGCGCGCGGCGCCTCGACAGGCTTCAGGCCATCGCGCAGGAGCTTTCCCTCGATGCGCAGGCGGTGGTGCAGACCGACGTCACCCACCGCGAGCAAGTCCAGCGCCTGGTCGACCGCGCGGTGCAGATGCACGGCCGCATCGATGTGATCATCAACAATGCCGGCTTGATGCCGCATTCGCCGCTGGAACGCGGCAGGGTCGAGGACTGGGAGCGCATGATCGACGTGAACATCAAGGGCGTGCTCTACGGCATCGCCGCCGCCCTGCCGTACATGCGGGCGCGGAAATCCGGCCACGTCATCAACGTCGCATCGGTCGCCGGCCACAAGGTCGGACCGGGTGGCGCGGTGTATGCCGCCACCAAGCACGCGGTGCGCGTGATTTCCGAGGGGCTGCGCCAGGAGGTCAAACCCTACGGCATCCGCTCCACCATCATCTCGCCAGGCGCCGTCGCGACCGAACTGCCCGAATCCATCACCGAACCCGACGTCGCCGAGCGCATCCGCAAGCTGTACGAGATCGCCATCCCCGCCGACGCGTTCGCCCGCGCCGTGGCCTTCGCCATGAGCCAGCCGGAGGATGTGGACATCAACGAGATCCTGTTCCGTCCGACCCGGCAGGAATACTGAGCCGGTTCGCGCGGGCCGGGCGCGCGCCTGCAGGCCGGCGCCCCGGGTGTGGCCATCGTCGGCGATGCCGCCGACCACGCGCGCTTCGGGCAGGCGGGGCTGTATCGCGCGGTCCTGGTTGGTGCACGCAGCTATCGCACGGGGCGCAACCCGATCATCATCGGCTCCCTGCGGGGCGGCAGGCTCGGCCCTCAGCCCGCCGACCCCGGATCCCGTCACACGGTCACATACGCGCATGAGTCTTTCCGCAAAAAACATGGAAGCGCCCCTCCGCTTCCATCATCCGCTGGCGTTCTGGACCGGTTGCGCCGCGGTGGTGGCGGGTGTGCTGCTGCACATGCCGATGTACGTGATGGCCGCGCCGGTGCATTACCGCCTGGCCGGCATGCCGATGGACCCGGCGATGATGGTGGGCATGGTGCTGATCCCGTGCGGCGTGCTGCTGGCGGGCTACGGGCTGATGCCGCACATGGCGCAGCTCAGGCGCAGCCTGCACCGTCCCGACAACCGCGGGCATTTCCACATCGCCGACGGCGTGCCGCTGCATCGCGAGCACTGGAAACTGGTGACGGCGCTGATGCTGGCGCTGGCGATCGACGTGATGAAGCCGGCCTCGCTGGCGTTCGTGATGCCTGGCATGGCGGCGGAATACGGTATCGGGATGAGGACCGCGGGTTGGCTGGCACTGATCGCCCTGGCCGGCACCGCGCTCGGCTCGGTCGTGTGGGGACGTCTGGGCGATCTGTTCGGTCGCCGCTCGGCGATCCTGTTGTCCGCGATCCTGTTCA
>JAJXYE010000003.1 GCA_021780735.1 Pseudomonadota bacterium
CGAACTGTGGGACGTGGAAGGCCGACGCTTCATCGACTTTGCCGCGGGCATCGCGGTGCTGAACGTGGGGCATCAGCATCCGCGCGTGATGCAGGCGGTGCAGGCGCAGATGCAGCGCTTTGCGCATACCGCGTTTCAGGTGGCGGCGTATGACGTCTACATCGAGCTGTGCGAGCGCCTGAATGCGCTGGCGCCGATGGCCGGCGAACGCAAGTCGATCCTGTTTTCGACCGGCGCCGAAGCGGTGGAGAACGCGATCAAGATCGCCCGCGCGGCCACCCGGCGGCATGCCGTGATCGCGTTCCATGGCGGTTTTCACGGTCGCAGCTTCATGGCCATGGCGCTGACCGGCAAGACCGCACCGTACAAGCGCGGCTTTGGTCCGTTGTCCGCCGGGGTTTTCCATGCGCCATTTCCCTGCGCGCATCGCGGCATCAGCGCGGCGGACAGCCTGCGCGCAATCGAGCAGATTTTCATGGTCGATGTGGCCGCCGAGGATGTGGCCGCCATCATCATTGAGCCGGTGCAGGGCGAGGGCGGGTTCAATCCGGCACCGGAAGAGCTGCTGCGCGGCTTGGGCGAGCTGGCCGATCGGCACGGCATTCTGCTGGTGGCCGATGAGGTGCAGAGCGGCATCGCCCGCACCGGGCGCATGTTCGGCATCGAGCACAGCGCGGTGCAGCCGGACCTGATGATCGTGGCCAAGTCGCTGGCTGGCGGCTTTCCGCTGTCCGCCGTGATCGGCCGCGCCGAGGTCATGGACGCCGTCGATCCGGGCGGACTGGGCGGTACCTACGCCGGTTCGCCCACGGCATGCGCCGCGGCCCTGGCGGTGCTCGGCATCGTGGAAGAGCAAGGTCTGGTTGCGCATGCCGACGTGCTTGGACAGCAGGTGCGTGCCTTTCTGCAGCGCCTGCAGGGCCGACAGGATCTGCATCCGATCGGGCATATCCGTGGCCTCGGCTCGATGCTGGCCTTCGACCTGCTGCAGGCGCACGGTGGCGATGCGGTGGCGCCGGAGAAAACGCGTGAAGTGATCAAGCGTGCACACGAGCTGGGGCTGGTGTTGCTGGGCTGTGGTGCCTATGGCGAATCGATCCGCTTGTTGTATCCGCTGACCATCGCCAGACAGGAACTCGACGAAGGACTGAGTCTGCTGGAGCAGGCACTGAAGAGCCACGGCTGACGGGCTCTGCGCGGGATGCCGCCGGCATGAACCGCGCGGCAGGCCAGTCCACATCTGGATATATTGACCGATGTCTGCACGCCGCCCGGAGCCGTAGCCTTGGAGGATCTGAACATCCTGCTGGATCCCGCCAGCCCGACGAGCCTGCAACATCAGTTGCGGCAGAAGCTGGTTGACGCGATCTACAGTGGTGTACTGCGGCCGGGGCAACGGGTGCCTTCGACCCGCAGCCTGGCCCGACGCATCAATGTGTCGCGCAATACCATCAGCCTGGCCTACGACGCGCTGATCGCCGAGGGCCACCTGGACAGCCGTCCGCGCAGTGGCATCTATGTGGCCACGGAAGTGCTCGGGGCGCGTATCGCGACGGGACGTCGGGAGCATCCCAACCGTGCGCTGTTCGCTTCGCGGATGCGGCCGCGTGACCCGTCATCCGGGTTTCATGTGCCGGGCAACTGGAGCCAGTACCCCTACCCCTTCATTGATGGCTGCGGTGACCTGGCGTTGTTGCCGGTGGATGAATGGCGTGAAGCCATGCGTCTTGCCTGCACACGCCACGAGCTGTGCCGGGCCTGGCAAGGGCCGGGTGACAGCAGGAACGTGAATCTGATCGACGAGGTGCGCAGCAAGGTGTTGCCGATGCAGGGCATCGCCGCTGGCGCGGACGAGGTGCTGATCACGCAGTCAGCGCGCCAGGCCTTGCAGCTGCTGGCCGACTTGCTGATCCAGCGTGGCACGCCGGTGGTGCTGGAGGAGCCGGCGGATGAAAACCTCAGGCAGTGGCTGGCGCAGAATCAGGCGCCGACGGAAACGCTTGATGCAGCCTTGCGCGAGCCGCTGCCACAGCGGGTGGTGGTGTTCACCAGCGCGCGGCGCTCGCCGTTGATTCAGCGCCCGGAGCCGCGCCGCTTGCTGGACGCGGTGACGGCGGCCGATGGCATCATCATCGAGCATGCCATGCTGCCCGGGGTGCTCGAAGACACCGCCACCACGCCGGGTCTGCGCGCCATGGATTCGACCGGCCGCGTGATCCATGTCGGCGGCCTGGCGCCGTGGTTGTCCTGTGACAATCCGCTTGGCGTGGTGGTCGCTGCCGCGCCCGTGGTCGAGCGGCTGCGCCAGAACCGGCGAGCACTGGGCGCGAACCCGTCGACCGTGGTGCGGACGGGTTGGGCGTACTTCATCAGCCTGGGACACTATTCGGCATCGCTGAGTCGTGCGCGGCGCGTGCTGGAGAGCCGCAAGACGGCGTTGCGCGATGCACTCAATCATTACCTGCACAAGTCGGTCAGCATCACCACCTTGCCCGGCGCGTGCGCGTACTGGGTCAAGCTGAAAGACGGCACCGGCATGAATGCGCTGGAGCTGGCACAGCGTGCCGCCAGGATCGGCGTGCTGATGGAGCCGATGCAACTGCCCTCCGGCGACTCGGCCCTGTGCATGGGCGTGACCAGCCTGGATGAGCCGCGGATACGGGCCGGCGTCAAGGCGCTGTCGCGCTTGCTGCGCGGCGACCTGGCTGTCACCCCGGCCTTGTTGCGCGATGAGCCGATTGCCCCGCTGCGCGGCAGCGCGCTGGTGCAGGCCATGTCCGGCGTACGCCTGATCTACACCACGGTTTATGGCGAGCCGTGCACCCTGGAGTTGCTCGACGACGGGCAGTTGCAGGGGGTGGCCGGGCATGCCGGCGAGGACTGCGACCACGGCCGCTGGTGGATCGAGGATGACCTCTGGTACCGGCAGTGGCAGCACTGGGCCTACGCGGAGGCGTCCGGCTACAGCGTGGTGGTCGATGGCGACCAGGTGCGCTGGTACGACCAGCAAGGTTGGCTGGCTGATGTGGCCGTGATCATCCGTGCCGTGGACAACACGCAGGAGCCGACGGGATCCCGCAGCGAGGCCGCGGACAACCTGGCCCCATGATTGGCAG
>JAJXYE010000040.1 GCA_021780735.1 Pseudomonadota bacterium
GGCGGTCAGCTTGAGCTTGTCCAGCCGCGCCTTGAGCTTGTCGCCCGGTTCGCCGGCCGCCACTGACAGCCCGGCAAGATCCCCTTTGACGTCGGCCAGGAAACACGGCACGCCGAGCTGCGAGAACCCCTCGGCCAGCACCATCAGCGAGACGGATTTTCCGGTGCCGGTGGCGCCGGCGATCATGCCGTGGCGATTGCCGTAGTGCGGGTCGAGGCTGACGCTGGTGCTGTCGTTGCGGCCGATCAGGATGTCGGTCATGGCTTTGCGTCCGCTGGTAGTCGTGGGGATTGTAGCCAAGCCATCCGGTTTGTCGCGCGCGTGACACGGTGCGTTGAGTCGTGACGCGGTGCCAGCTATGGTGGGCGTTTCCCGTCGGTGAAGTTTGCGATGTCGTCGTCTATTCTGTTTCGTGCCGCGCGCCCTGCACTGTGTCTCATGGCCAGCTGTCTGCTGGCAGCCTGTGCCAGTGGTGGCGGGGCCAGACCTCCAGCCTCGGTGGTCGAGCTGTACGGTCAGCTGGATCAGGCCAGCAAAGGCTATGAAACCGCGTTGCAACAGGCGCGCGCCGGCGACCAGCAGGCCTCGCAGCAGACCTTGACCCAGTCGCTCAACACGCTCAAGGACGCTGCGGCGCGCTGCGGCAGCACCGATGGCTGCGATCCACAGCGATTTTTCTCGGTGTTCGACCACCTGCTGCGACTGAAGGATGGTCACTTCAGCGATGGGGACGATCTCAGCAGCGACGTGGATGAATCACAGGCAGCTCGTGCCGCTGGCCAGGCCGGCGCAGCCAGTTTGCCGCAGGCACAACGCAGCGTCACCCTGCTGCGCGGGCAGAAGCTGTCGGAGTTGATCGCCATGAACGGCCCGGTCAAGTCGGCACTGGAAGACTGGCTGACCTGGCGGCGCCCCAACTTGATGGATGCTTACGTCAACTACGAGTACCTGCGTTACCAGATGTGGCCGCAGTACCAGAACGCCGACCTGCCCGAGGCGCTTCTGTTTGGCATCATGGCGCAGGAGTCAGGCGGCAAGGTGCATGCGGTTTCGCGCTCCGGTGCCGCCGGGCCGTTGCAGTTCATGTACGCCACTGGTTTGCGCTTCGGTCTGGGCACCGAAGACGGATTCGACATGCGTTTCGATCCGGCGGCGTCGGCGCGGGCAAACGCCGCCTACCTCAACGAACAACTGAAGATATTCAACAACAACCTCGAACTCACCATCGGCGCCTACAACGGTGGCGAGGGTCAGATGCGTCGCCTGGTCGGGAACGACAGCTCGGTGAGCTTCTACGACCCGCGCATTTACGACGAACTCTCGCAGGAGACACGTGACTATGTGCCGGCCGTGCTTGCCGCCGCCTGGCTGTTCCTGCACCCGGACAGTTACAACCTGAAATTTCCCAGAGTCGACGGTGTGCCCGGCTCGATCGTGCTGAAGCGGACTGCGTCCCTTTCCGAGCTTGCCGTGTGCCTGGGTTCGACGGCGGGCATGGACGAAGGCTGGTTCCGTACCTTGCGCAACCTCAATCCAAGGCTTGATCCCAAGGTGGAGCAGACGGTGGGGACACGGCTGCAGATCCCGAAATTGCTGGAGAAGGTCTACGCAGCGCGTTGTGTCGATGGTCCCTGGCCCATCCTCGCGGCCGACCTGCATAGTGCCCACGTGCCGGTAGTGGCCGCGGCTCGGTCGCATGCGTCGAAGACCAGGGGCGAGCGCGGTTACCGTGTGCGCCGCGGCGACACCCTGATCAGCATCGTGCGCAAGTTGCATTGCTCAAGCGTGCAGGAGCTGGTCGAGATGAACCGGCTCAAGCACCATCGCATCAGGATCGGCCAGCATCTGAAGGTGCCGGTCTGCAACTGAACCCCGGCGGAGTTTGCTGGATCAGGCGACGGCCGGTTCCTGCATCCAGCTGTCGACCGTATGGCTGCTCTGGTGCACTTCCTTCAGCTCGCGCAGCAGCTGCAGTACTTGCCGATGCTGCGGCTGCAGCTTGGCGTGCGGCGTGTTCTTGGTCTCGTGATAGGCCACCGCCAGCCACAGCGCGATACCGCGCAGCGCCACTTCGGCGTTGTTTGAACGGGCGCGTTCGTAGCCGGCGTCGGTACCCTGGCCCCAGGGCAGGAAGCGCGTCTCCGGCGTGGTGCCATACAGATGCGGAAAATCGCAGCGTGAAGCCTGGCCGATCTCGCGCAGGGTGAGCACGCTCAGACGATCCCGGTTGCGCCGGGGCAGCGCCCGGATGCTGCGCTCGATGTCGCGGAACTGGCGGCCGAGCTGACGCGCGCGCATCGTCACGAAAAACGGAGTGAGTATTTGCATGAGTCCCCTCGACGCTTGAATTGGGCAGGCCGCCAACATTGCGGTGCGGTTCGAAGCCTAGCGAAGGAATTTCCGAAATAGCGCGCGGAACGTCACAAAATGACGCGTGACGTCAGTTTTCGAGGTTCGCCGGGGGCGATAGCTGCGATCAGCGCCCGCCAATCCGCTGCCCCACCTGCACGATCTGCTGCGATTGCAGGGCATCCAGCCGGGCGCTGCCTGGCGGCAGCAACACGATCACGGTGGAGCCCATATTGAAGCGGGCCATCTCGGCGAAACGCGGCAGGGTGATGTTCTGCCCGGCGAACGACTTGCGCCGGATCGATGAGGCGTACGGGGGGATCACCAGGCCGTCCCACACGGTCGCCACCGAGGAAACCAGGATGGCGCCGACCATCACCACCACGAACGGGCCGTGCTCGCCATCGAAGTGGCAGACCAGACGCTCGTTGCGTGCGAACAGGCGCGGAATGGCAGCGACGGCGAACGGAGCCACGCTGAAGATCCGGCCGGGTACATGCACGGTCTCGCGCAGTATTCCGGCCAGCGGCATGTGTACGCGGTGGTAGTCGCGCGGCGAAAGGTAGACGGTGACGAACGAACCGTTGCGGTATGGCTCGGCCGCGATCTCGTCCCCACCGAGCAACTCGGCAGCGGTGTAGTGCTGACCCTTGGCCTGGAAAATCCGCCCATCCTCGATCGCGCCGGCCTGGCTGATCCGGCCGTCAGCGGGTGAGAGCAGGGCTGCGGGGTCGGCGTCGGGCTGGCGCGCATCCGGACGCAG
>JAJXYE010000010.1 GCA_021780735.1 Pseudomonadota bacterium
ATTGCGCAGCACTTCGAACACCGCCTGGGTCAGCGCATCGGAGGGATCCAGGTCGCCGCCGATCTCCTCCAGCTGGGTGGACACGTAGACGATGTCGCGTACCACCGCCACCAGCAGTTCGTTGATGCCGCGGATGATCTGGCCGTCCACGAAGGCCTGCGCCGGCGCATTGGTCAATTCAATCTTGATCCCACGGTCCTGCTGCAGGACCTGGATGTCGAAATCGGGATACTGCTCGAGGATCGCACGCGGGTCGTCGCTGATCGCCCCGGAGGTCAGCACCGCCAGCGCACAGCGGCGCAACAGGCCGTGCAGCCCTGAACCACTGGCGCCACGCAGGCGCGCAACCTCGTGACGGGAAAGAATGTCCAGGCCGCCGGCGGGCGAAATGCGCGCACTCACGGTGGCGTTGCTGCCGGCGGCGCCGGCACCTGCATCGTTCATCGATATCTCCGCGCCACTGTCCCGCAGGCACACGCCCGCGCGGATGCGGCAACCCGGGAGCTTCCCGCCTGGGCCTCGTCGCAGTCAAGACAAAGCACGGGAGCGCCTGCGCTGCGCAGCGCTGATTTGCGCGACGTGGCCCGGGACGCAGCCGCTGGATCACCGCTCTCGGATCCATGGGCGCTTGAGCGACGGCATATCGCATGTGCGCGTAGGAGAGGCCATGCTCTCGCGGCCGCCGGCTCCTGGCTACGCGTCGAGGTGTGCGACCGGCGACGTGCCGAACCCTTGCCGGTTCCGGTGGGCACCGGCGTCGTTCGCCATCAACGGCTACGGCCGGCTGTCGCTCCGTCGGCGTGGCACCTGCAGGTCATCAAGCACAATAAAAAAAGCCGGCCCCCAAGGGGGCCGGCCCGATGGCCCGCGCCGTACAAGCCGCGGGCGACAACCGTGGCGTCAGTGGATCGAGACGCCAAAGGTGACCATGAAGGTACGCTCCTGCAGGATCGAGTAGGTCGCCGGCGACGCGTAGAGCTTGGTGCCGTTGACGTCGTACTGCGTGCCCGCGCTCGCGGCAAGGAACGGGTTGCTGGAAGCCCACGTGAAGGCGTGGTGGTCGGTCAGGTTGAACACGTTGAGCTTGACGTAGGGCTTGGTGAACTCCGTCGAGAAGTCGGGCAGGTGGTAGCCCGCGCTCAGGTTGAAGGTGGTGTAGCCGCCGACCTTCTCGGTGTTCGACCAGTCGCCCCACACCGCGCCGCGGTACTTCGCGCTGAGGCTGGCCCACAGCCCGCCCTGCTTGTAGCCCAGGCGCACGTAACCGCTGTTGCGCGGCGTGTTGGTCAGCGTCTTGCCCTTGGTGAAGTAGATGCCGTCGCTGCCCGCGTTCACGTTGTCCTGCTGGCGGGCCAAGGTGTAGGTGTAGGCACCGTACAGGGTGAACTGGTGGTTCAGCTTGAGGCTGGCTTCGCCGTTCAGGCCACGCATGTGGACGCTGGGCAGGTCGGTGAACACGGTCTGGCCGCTGTTCTCGTCGTAGCCGCTGACCTGCTTGTTGTGGAAGTTGGCGGCGTAAGCGTCGATGCTGGCCGAGAAGCGCGTGGTGTAGAAGCGCCAGCCCAGGTCGGCGCTGGTCGACGTCTCGGGCTTGTTCACCGCGCCGAAGCTACCCGACTGCGGATGCAGCTGGTTGAGGTAGTCCGCCGCACCGTTCTGCGCCAGCGCACCGTTGACCGGGATGCGGTAGGTCTTGCCCACGCCGAAGTAGAACTGGTTGGCATCGTCCAGTTGGAACTTCGCGCCGACCGTCGGCGACCACTTGTGGTAGGTGCCCTTGAACGAACCGCCGAACTGCTGGCGATAGTACGGGCCATAGTTGGCGCCCGGGTATTCGTAGTCGTAGCCCTGGCGCTTGGCCCAGATATAGGCCACGCCCGCGGTAACCGTCCACTGGTCGCTGGGCGTCCAGGTGTTGGTGGCGAAGGCCTTCTCGGTGGTGGTGGTGGTGTATTCGTTGTAGGCCTTCTGGATGTTGCCGTTCGGGTAGCGGATCACGTCGGTCTGGCCCCAGATGTCCGAGGGCACGCCGGTGGCCGGATCGATCAGCGAGAACACCTCGTCCTGTTGCTCGCGCGGACGCTCCCACCACACGCCGTAGACCAGGGTGTCGTTGCTGCCGATGTCCTGGCTCAACTTGGCGATGACGCCCGGACGATAGGTGAAGTTCTGGCTGAGCGAGTACACCAGGCCCTTGCTGCCGTTCTTCACCATGCCGTCGCCATTGAGGTCGGCGTTCACGCTGAGGTACTGGTTGTTGCTGGAGGTGCTTTCATAACCGGCGGTCGCGCCGCTGCCGCCACCGCTGCCGTACTGGAAGTAAGGCACCACCGACAGGTGCAGGCTGTCGCTCAGCGTGAATTCGCCGTCGGCGCTGAGCATGGCGGTGGTGTACGGGTTCACGTGCAACTGGTAGTTGCAGACGTTGTAGCTGGAGTTGGGGCCGCAGGAGCTGGTGCTGGTCGACTTCAGGTTCTCGGGCACCGACCAGACGCCGGAGTAGTTGTAACCGTAATCCTGCGCCGCCTGCTGCTTGGTCGGATGCAGGTAGCTGTTCTTCACTTCGCGGTTGTACTGCAGCGAGAAGGAGATCGAGTTGCGGTCGTCGATGGTCCACAGCGACTTGCCGTCGACCTTGGTCACCTTCTGCTTGCCGGGGCCGTCCCAGATGCTGGCGGCGTTGTTCGAGTACGAGAGCCACGAGCGCACCGGGCCGAGGTCGCCGGTGTTCAGGCGCAGGAAGGTGCGGTGGTAGCTGTTGCTGCCGAAGGTCTGGCTGATATCCAGCCCGCCGTTGTGCGACGGATCAATGGTCGCCCAGCCAATGGAGCCGCCGGCCGCCCCGGAGATCGGCTGGTCGACGTCCGGCCAGCCCTGCTGCACGGTGATGTCGCCCATGTTCTCGGCATCGCCGTACTCGGTGGCATAGACCCGGTAGTTGCCGCTGTCGTTGATCGGCGCACCGTTGACGGTGGTACCCACTTCGTCGCTGGTGAAGCCGCGGATGGAGTAGTCGCCGTCGTTCAGGCCGGTGTAGTCGTCGGTGGAGGTGAACACACCCGGGATGCTCTCGATCGCCTGCGCGAAGGTGCCGCCGGGCGCA
>JAJXYE010000358.1 GCA_021780735.1 Pseudomonadota bacterium
ACGGCGGTACTGCCATTCGGCATCGCTGCGGTGGACACTCACGCCGGCGGCGGGCCCGATCCGCGCGAATTGCCGCCCAAAGGGCTGCGCACGCGCGACATCGATATTCCGGACCTACGCATCGACGTATCCATCCGGGGAAGGCCGCGGGCATCAGAGTGGATGAAGGATTCCGTTGTTGATGATGGCATCGAGAGCGGCCTTGAGAGACAGGTTCTGATAGACGCGGAACCATTGGCCAGTATGTCGATGCCATTGGACATCGAAGCGGTCGGTCCTGATCCAATCGAGCCGGACGAACGGCGCATCGAATTCCTCGCCTCGATTGTCGTCGAAGCCCGAGCGGTAGCGCTGGAGGAACCGGTATTTGCTCCCGTGCCACTTGCCTTGAATGTCGACCGGGTAGTTGAACGGCGTCGGCGTCACGATCGGCAAGAAGCGCGGCTTCAAAACGGTGTCGATGAACTCTTGGCATGTAGCTGTGATGGCGGCCTTTTCGCGGGCAGATAGTGTCGACGATCTCATTTGGAAGGTTTCCAATTCCATGGCAGCAGGTCATCGAGCCTGGATGCGGGATGATCGCCGATGCGGGCAAGCACGTTCGCCAACCATGCTCTTGGATCGACATCGTTCAGCCTGGCGGTGACGATCAGGCTGTAGATTGCCGCCGCCCTCTCGCCGCCTCGATCCGAGCCCGCGAACAGCCAGGCCTTGCGCCCGACCGCGATGCCGCGCAGGGCGCGTTCTGCCGCGTTGTTGCTGAGGCATATCCGGCCGTCTTCGAGGAACCGGCTGAAGGACGGCCAACGCCTGAGCATATAATCCATCGCCCGGCCGACATCGTTCTGACGCGACAGCTTGAGCCGCGTCTGCCTCATCCAGTCTTCCGACTCGCAGACCAGCACAACACTCTGCTCCCGTCGTGTGGCCAGGCGTTGATCCGGCGACGTGGCGTTGATCGCGCGCTCGATGGCAAAGATCGCATCGATCCGCCGCACCGCCTCGACCGCCAGTGGTGCCTTGCTCAGCTCCGCCACCTCGAAGAACTTGCGCCGCGCATGCGCCCAGCATCCGGCCTCGGTCACCGGCCCTGGCTTGCGGGTGGGCGCATAGAGGTCGTTGTAGCCGGCGTAGGCATCGGCCTGCAGAATGCCCTGCCAGCCCGCCAGATGCCGGTTGGGGTGTGCTGCCGTGCGGTCGGGCGAGTAGTGGAACAAGGCCGCCGGAGGTGCCGGTCCGCCGAAGGGCCGGTCATCGCGCGCATAGACCCATAATCGGCCCGTGATGGTCTTGCCCTTGGCGAGCACCGGCACCGTGGTGTCGTCGCCATGCAGCCGCTCGCCCGCCAGCACATGCGCGCGGATCAGCGTCAGCAGCGGTGCCAGGGTCGCCGTGCAGGCCCCGACCCAGTCGGCCAGGGTGGAGACATCCAGATCGATGCCCTCGCGGCCATAGACCTCGCTCTGCCGGTTGAGCGGCTGGTGCTGGGCGAACTTGGCATCCAGGATCATCGCCAGCAGGTTCGGGCCGGCCCGACCCCGCGCGATCGGGTGGAAGGGCGCGGGCGGCTGGGTGATCGCCTCGCAGGACCGGCAGGTGAATTTTTCACGGACGGTCTGCACCGCCTTCCATTGGCGGGGGATCACCTCCAACGTCTCGGTGATGTCCTCACCGAGCTTGGCGAGCCTGCCGCCGCAGCACGGGCAGGCAGACGGGGCCGCGATCACCACCCGCTCGCGCGGCAGATGCGCGGGCAGCGGGGCGCGCACCGGCTTGCGCCGGGTGAAGCTGGTCACCTCGGCGCCGGTGGCAAGTGTCGCGACAGTGGTCGTCTCGCTGGCGGCGGATTCGAGCTCCTCGAGTTCCAATTCCATCTGGTCGATCAGCTTGCGGCCGCGCTCGGAGGATGCGCCGAAGCGGTCGTGCTTGAGCCTGGCAATGAGAAGCTTCAGATGCGCCACCATCGCCTCGGCGCCGGATGCGCGTGCCTCGGCCTCGCGCCGCGCTGCCTCGGCCGTGGCAAGAGCCGCGCGCAGGGCCTCGATATCGGCGTGCATGGCGGGGGCTGGCTCGGCGCTCGACATGGGGTGAGTGAATCACAGCCAAGGCGCTTTGTGTACTGGGAACCTTGTGTCGGAGAGGGGGCGTTCAGCCCGCCAGTTCCGGCCGCCAGGTGCGCAACGGATGCCGCCAGTCGATGCCCTCCAGCATGTAGCCGAGTTGCGCCGCCGAGATCGGCACCACGCCATCGGCCGGCGACGGCCACACGAAGCGGCCCTTCTCCAGCCGCTTGGCGTAGAGCGACATGCCCAGGCCATCGTGCCAGAGGATCTTCACCAGGTCGCCACGCCGTCCGCGGAACACGTAGAGATCACCGGCATGCGGATCGCGCCCCAGCGCCTGCTGCACCTGCAGTGCCAAGCCGTTCATGCCACGCCGCATGTCGGTGGTGCCGGTGGCCAGCCAGCCCCGCACGCCAGTGGGGATCGGGATCATCCGCGCAGCGCATCAAGCACCCGGCGCAATGCCGCCGCGCCCACCTCGCCGGTGACCCGAACGGTCACGCCATCGGGCAGCGCGACCTCGATTACTCCGTGTTCAGGCTCGCCGCACATCTTTGGCGGGGCTGGTTCTTGGCACTCCAGCGAGGCTGCCTGCGCAGGGACGGACACCACATGGACCGGCAGGAATTGCTGATCTGCTGGTGGCCTCAGCGCGCCGCTGCGAACCTGTCGGCGCCAATGCCACAACAGACCCCGGCTGAGATCGTGCCGCCGTGCCACCTCGACAAAGCACGCACCAGGCTCACCCGCCTCTGCGACAATGCGCAGCTTCTCCTCAACCCGCCACCGCCGCCGACGCTCAACCCCGCTGATGATCTCCAACGCCCACGTCCTTTGCGACACACTTAAAAACGTCGCTAGAATCAAAGGGCATTCCTAACCCGGCAAGGCGGCTCTCGCCGGACGGATACTGCTCGACCTTCGAGCGCACCATTGATTGGCGCGCATTGGCCCGCCGCGTCCGCTCCGGCATCGGCCGGCCCTGGGGCTTCTCGCGGGGAATGCGCGACACCAGACCGCGCCCCACCAGCAT
>JAJXYE010000031.1 GCA_021780735.1 Pseudomonadota bacterium
GCCGGAACCGATGCCGTACAGGATCTGCATGTTGTCGACGCCGGACACCAGCGGCTGCGGCGCAGTGCCGCTGGCCTTAGGCCCATTGCCATTGGCGCAGCCAGTCGCCAGCACCGACAGCGCTTGCCAGTTGCCGCACATCATCACCGCGCCATACAGCGCGCTCTGCCCGCCCGGACCCTGGCCCACATAGAACGCTTCCTGCTGCATCAGCACGAACTGCGAACCTTGCGGGAAATTGGGCGCGAAATCCGCCTGCTTGTTGCTGCCCGTGCCCGTGCCCTGATCGTGGTGGATGATGAGGTTGTTCGAGTTGGCGCCAGCCTGGGAAAATATGGTGAAGGCGATGGATTTGGAGCAATCGCTGACCGCGCCGATCATGCCCGGCTGCACGGTGGCCGTGGACGGCGGCGGAAACGGCTGACTCTGGATGGTCAATTGCCCCGAATTGCCGACGATGTTGGTAACCGGCACCGGAATGGTGCCGGGCAGCTCACCGCCTACCACGATCACGTCGCTGCCCGCCTCGGGCAAGCCCGTCAGCGTGCTGTCCAACGCGGGTGTCCAGTCGCCGACATTGCCGTCATTGGCCGCGTTCAGCCCTGCCATGGGCACGCTAGCGTCGTAGCCGAACATCGGCGCGCTGAAGTTGTAGGCGAGGCTGCCCGAATTGATGATGCTGCCGGTGGTGGAAAACGCCCCACAGCCGGCGAAGCCGGCCCCACGCACCGCCGGCGCCACCATCGCGGCAATGGCGTTTTCGGCATTCTGGATGGAAGCCTGCGCAGTAGCAGTGCCGTACACCTGACGCTGTGCCACGAACACCGTGACGATACCGGCCAGAACCACCAGGCCGATGGCAATGGCCACCATCAACTCCACCAGCGAAAATCCTCGTATGCGCTTCATCACAGCACCGTCGTCAAGGTGTAGCTGGCAGGCTTGACTGTCTGCTTCAGCGCCTGCAGTGCGGGCGCATCGCTCCAATGCAGCGCGACCGTGACTTGCACATCCTGGTTGGCGGAAGACACTCCCGCCGGAGTCGCGGTGGAAATGCTGGATGTAGCCGCAGGCAGAGCGCCCACCAGATCGGAATGCCACTGCCAAAGGTCGTACTCCGCCATCTGTTGCGGAGTACATGCGCCTGACGAGCAGTTGTTGGCGGGAGCGGAAGATGGCGGCGCACCGTCATATAAGCCCTGCAATGCCGCCGAGCGGTTGGCGCGCATGCGATCGAGAATGTCGTAGGCCTGCTGGACCGCCTGCTGCTCCATATAACTGGATGCGTTGTTCTTGTGCACCAGCAACAGCACGCCGGCCACGCCCAGCATGCCCAGCGACAGAATGACGACGGTCACCAGCACTTCCAGCAGGGTGAATCCGGCACGCGTGCGGAGCTGATTCATCGTGTTCTCCTCAGGGGCAACTCAGCTGGGTCGTGCCGTCGGCGGCGACGCCGGGCTTATTGGACGTCTGGATGCCGCCGGTCGAATAGACCAGGATGGAGCGCGCCTGTGCGGCGCCACGCGAATCGCAGGCTGTCAGCAGCACCTGGGGCGTGCTCAGCAAGCCGCGGCTATTGAAGGTGATCGTCGAAACGCTGGCGCTGCCGCCGTAGGCGACCGCCTTCAGGGTAGGTCCGCCTGCACTGAGAACGGTGGTGTTGAGCACAGCGCTGGTACCCAGCGGCGGCTGCTTGACCACGATCCAGCCTGCGCTCCAATTGCTTCCGCAAGTTGTGCTGCCGGGCGCGCTGTACGGACAGACGGTGACCGGCTCATCGTTGCTAAGCGCCAGGCTGCGTGCGTAACTGAGTGAATTGAAGAGGTTATCGGTCAGCCCGTTGATACGCTGATTCAGGATCAACGTGCGAAAGCTGGGAACGGCGAAAGTCAAAACGATCGCCACGATGATCAGCACGACCATCAGTTCCAGCAACGTGAACCCGCGCGTTTCGCGCTTGCTGCCCATGTCCGCCCCCTGCGGCTGCAAGACCGCACCTACACTTTGACAGCGGATTGCCATCGGGGATCATAGCCATCCGACCGACGGCCATGCCCGGTGGATGGACGGAACGCAAGGCCTTAAAACGTGCTTCTGATCACGTTTCAAGGCCGGGGCCGCCAGGCCAATGCACCGCACCGGTCATGGTCATTCCAGATGCTGCAGCGCCGCGATGCCGTAACGCTTCAAGTACCCGTAGTACAGCAGCGGAATCACCCCCAGCGTCAGTACGGTCGAGACCAGGATGCCGAAGATCAGCGCTACCGCTAAGCCCTGGAAGATGGGGTCGCTGAGTATGAAGAACGCACCCAGCATGGCTGCGATGGCGGTGAGGATGATCGGCTTGGCACGCACCGCGCCGGCCTCGATGACGGCCTGCTCCAGCGGCCGGCCGGCCCGCACGGCGTGGTTGATGAAGTCCACCAGCAGGATCGAATTGCGCACGATGATGCCGGCCAGCGCGATCATGCCGATCATCGAAGTGGCGGTGAACTGCGCGTGCAGCAGCCAGTGGCCGGGCATCACGCCAATCACGGTCAGCGGAATAGGCGCCATGATCACCAGCGGCACCAGGTAACTGCGGAACTGCGCCACGACCAGCAGATAGATCAGCACCAGACCCATCGAATAGGCCAGACCCATGTCGCGGAAGGTCTCGTAGGTGACCGTCCACTCGCCGCCCCATTTGATCGAGAAATCGGTGCCGGTAGCGGGCTGGCTAATGAAGTGCTGGTTGAGGTGCTGGCCGTCGAAGGTCATGTCGTTGATCGCGGCAACCAGCTTGAACATGCCGTACAGCGGGCTGTCCTCGCGGCCGGCATCGTCGCCGGTTACATAGGTCACCGGCAGCAGGTCTTTGTGATACACCGCGTCGGACCACCGCGTGGTTTCAACATGCACCACCTCGGAAAGCGGAATCAGCTGGCCGCTCTGCGCGCGCACACGCATCGTCAGCACGCTGTCCAGCGAGCCAAGATCGCGCTGCGGCAGGCGCAGCACCACCGGTATGGCGTGCTTGGCGGCGCCGTCCTGCAGGTAGGTGGCGCTGACGCCGCCGAGGCCGGCGGCGATGGCAT
>JAJXYE010000338.1 GCA_021780735.1 Pseudomonadota bacterium
TGCTACGCCAGCGCGGTCCAGCTCGTCCGCGTCCGGCCGGCTGGAGGTGGCGAGAGCGGACGCGAGCACGCGAAGCTTGTAGATGCCCGCGAGAGCGGCGTTGTGGGCGGCCTCGGTCATGACGGGCTCCGGTCGCGCATGGGCGGGCCATGCTACGCAGCGCGCAATACACTTGAGTCAGTGTCAGGCACCGTCTGACTCGGGGTCGGCCCCGCGCAGCCCCCAGAGCACGATCAGGCCGACGGCGAGCATCGCCGCCGTCAGCGACAGCAAGGCCGCCAGTACCAGGGTTTCCTGTAGGCCGCTGCCCGTCGCGTTCGCCGCGGCCAGAGGCATGCTCGCGCCGCCGATGCCCAGCATGGCCGCCGCGAGGGTGGTGAGCCAGTTCGCATAGGTACCGTAGAGCGCCAGCCAGAACGCCGCCGTCTGCAGCCGCCGACCCAGCCGCAAGCGCGGCCACACCAGGCCCAGCAGCAGCAACAGCAGGCCGTTGAACACGCCTTCGAGATGGCTGGACAGTCCGAGCCGCGGCGTGGCCAGCATCGGCACCAGCAGGCCGGTGAACAGCCCGAGCACGAACAGCAGCGCCCCGGCCCGGAGCAAACGGCGCGCCTCAGCGCTGCGCGCAAGCGAGAGGGGTTGCATCGCCGCACCTCCGAAGGCTGTTGAAACCGCGCAACAGAATGGCACGTGTCGAAACCTTCGTCGACAACAAGGGTATGCGTGCCGCGCGCGGTCGTCGTTTCGTGTGGAACCTGCGGCTGGGGAGTTGAGCGGAGCGGTGAAGTCATGCGCAAGTGCCGATTCGCCGAAGAGCCTCTGGCCAGGAGCCCCCCCGATTCACGAGCCGTTTGCGAACCTCGGCGCCAATGCCACGTCGAAATGAGGGCAGTACGTAGCGATGAGCGATGGCGGGGCCTTGCTCAGCCCACGCGCTCGCCCTCGCGGTGCGCCAGCCAGGCGCCGATCAGGGCAGCGAGGTAGGGAATGGACTGCGCGACCAGGATCGCGATCCACATCTTGCCCTCCTCGTAGCGCCCGCCGAACAGCAGCACCATGCCAGTGATGGCCATCGCCAAACCGATCACCATGAACAGTTCCTCGCGCACCGAGGCGAAGGCGCTGGGGCGGCTGTCCAGGCGGCGGCGCTTGGCGGTGCGCACGAACTCGCCCTTCTTCTTGACCAGGCCCCGCCAGATGCCGCGCGCGATGGCGTGACTGAGGCCCATGCTGGCGATGGCGGCCATCAGCGTGTCGCGCCACGAGCAGGGCACGCGCTTGCGGTACAGCCAGATGCCGAACACCGCCTTGGCCACGAAAAAGCCCAGCACCGGGATCAGGAACAATTTCAGCGGCAGGCTGAAGTACTGCGGAAACAGCAGCATCAGCGCGGTCCACAGCAGCGCCATCAGGGTGAACACCAGGTGCAGCGCGTCGGCGAACCAGCTGAACCAGCCGGTGAGGAAGTGGAAGCGCTGCCCCGGCGTCAGCGGCCCCGGCTGGGTCATCCAGTTCCAGCGCGCCTTGAGGATCTGCATGGCGCCGAACGCCCAGCGGTAGCGCTGCGACTTGTAGGCGGTGAAATCGGCCGGGGTCAGGCCCTTGCCCATCAACTCGTCCACGTACACGAGGTCGTAGCCGGCGTGCATCAGGCGCAGTCCCAGTTCGGCGTCCTCGCAGATGGTCCACTCCGACCATCCGCCATCGCCCTCCAGCGCGCTGCGCCGGACCAGGGTCATGGTGCCGTGCTGGATGATCGCGTTGCGTTCGTTGCGGTGGTGCATGCCGATGCGGAAGAAGCCGTCGAACTCCCACGCGGTCATGCGCCGGAACGCGTTGTGCTCGAAGTCGCGGTGCGCCTGCGGGCACTGCACCACGGCCACCTTGGGGTCGTCGAAGTAGCCGGTGAGGCGTGACAGCCAGTCGTTGCGCACCACGTAGTCGGCATCGACCACGGCAATCACGTCGCTGCGCGGATCGGTTTCCTTGAGGCCGAAGTTGAGCGCGCCGGCCTTGAAGCCCGGCCATGGATCGAGATGGTAGAAGCGGAAGCGCGGGCCGAGCTTTTCGCAGTGCGCCCGCACCGGCTTCCACACGGCATCGTCCTTGGTGTTGTTGTCGATCACCAGCACCTCGAAATGCGCGTAGTCGAGCGCGGCCAGCGAGTCGAGCGTGGCGATCACCATCTCCGGCGGCTCGTTGTAGCAGGCCAGGTGCACCGACACGAACGGCTGGCGCTCGGGCGGCAGGGGCTCCAGCAGCGGGAAATGACGCTGCCAGCGCCGGTGGTACAGCACCTCGACGAACTCGAAGCCGTTGATCAGCAGCACCGCCAGGATGGCCAGCTGCGCCGGGAACAGGATCACCAGCATGGCCCAGTCGACGGGGTCGAGATAGAAAGCGAACGGCACCGTCACCGACCACGCGATCAGTCCGGCGGCGAGCTGGATCAGCGCCAGGAACAGCAGCCGCCCGCGTACGCGGAAGCGCTCGAAGTAGCGCGCGAACAGCAACATCGGCAGCATCGCCAGCAGGGATGCCGCCAGTGCCTTCAACGGCCAGTGCGGGTCTTCGAGGATGGGGCCGGTGAGCGGGAACTTCAGCTTGCGGTCGGCGCCGAACATGCCCCAGTAGGCGCCGACGCGGCCTTCGCCCAGGTTCTCCTTCCAGGGCTGGTCGAAGGCTTCCATGATGTAGTAGTCGATGTGGTTGGCCTTGGCCACGTTGAACCACTGGCGCAGAAACAGCGCTTCGTTGGCCAGGCTGGGCTCGGCGTACTTGTAGCGGTCGCCGTTGCTGGGCCAGCCCACCTCGCCGACCACGATCGGCTTGCCCGGGAACAGCCGTTGCAACTGGCGGTATCGCATCAGCACGTCGCCCACCGCGTCCTTGCGCGGGATGCCTTCCCAGTAGGGCAGCAGGTGCACGGTGAGGAAGTCCACGTGGTCGGCCAGTTCCGGGTTGGTTTCCCAGATGTGCCAGGGTTCGGCGGTGGACACCGGCTGGCGGATGGCGGCGCGCGCGCGGTCGAGGTACTTCATCAGCTCGGTGGGCGCCATGTCCCTGCGCAGCAGC
>JAJXYE010000078.1 GCA_021780735.1 Pseudomonadota bacterium
GACCGGCTGCCGGGGTGTATGCACCAGTTGCGGCCTGACCCCGTCGTAGCTGATGTTGGGAATCGAAGCCAGGGTGTTCTGCAGGTTGTTCAGCGTGTACTGAATGAAGGCCGCGGGTTCGCCGTGGATGTACAGCTGCGACAGGCGGTCGATCAGGTTCCAGCCGTAATTGACCTTGTAGCGCATGGTGATGCGCACCAGCTTCTGGCTGCTGCCGGCACGCTCGAGGTCGATCTTGATGCGCTGATCATGGCCGTACCACCCGTTGAGGAAACCGCCCCGATGCCTGAGCTTCCAGACGATGGTGGCGCTGCCCTGGGTGCTGACGTCGCCTGCCGCCGGCTGGGCCGAGACGATGTCCAGCGAACCATTCAGCACCTTCGGGTTGCTGCTCTTCCAGCTGACCGCGGCTCCCGGGCCATAGGCGGGACCGGAAAAGGTGAACTGGGTATTCGGATCGTAGGCGCGCAGCACGCCGTAATCGGGGAAACGACGGTAATTGTTGAGGATGTCGTAGACGTGGCGCAGGTCATGACTGACCTCGATCGAACGCGAGGTGCTGCCTTCATCGGGCAGCAGCAGGGCGACCACCAGGCCGAGCACCGTAACCATCAGCACGGCAACGATCACTTCGATAACACGCGTCATTAACGATTCTCCAGACCTGGGGACCGGTGCCGGGTAGCACCGTGGGGCAGAACCCCCCTGCACGGCCATCTGCCCCGCGGGCGCGGGCCGAAGCGTTCATGGTAGCGACTCGCCTGCGCGAGCGCCACGACCCGCCGCCGTCGCGGAATGGCCGCTGGAATCAGCCGCCAACCGGCAGGTTCGGCGGCTCGCCGCCGCCGCACCAGCTCAGACGATGCCGATCTCCAGTGCCTTGAGCACCGCGCGGGTGCGGTCACGCACGCCCAGCTTGGACAGGATGTTGGACACGTGATTCTTGACCGTACCCTCGGCAACACGCAGCGAATTGGCGATTTCCTTGTTGCTGTAGCCGCTGGCCATCAGACGCAGGATTTCGGTCTCGCGTTCAGTCAGCGGATCGGGCTGGTCGAGGCTGGTGAACTGGTTCTGCATGCGTTCGACGCCAGCGAGCAGGCGCTGAGTCACCGCCGGTGCCACCAGCGAGCCGCCAGCGGCCACTGTGCGCACCGCCTCGACCAGCTGATCCAGGGAGACGTCCTTGAGCAGATAGCCGCGCGCACCGGCCTTCAGCCCCGCCAGCACCAGCTGGTCGTCGTCGAAGGTGGTCAGGATCACGGTCGGCGGCAGCGCCCCCTGCTGCGCCAGCGCCTGCAGCACCTCGATGCCGTTCATTCCCGGCATGCGCATATCCAGCAGCACCACATCGGGTTTCAGTCGCGGGATCGTCGCCACCGCCTGGGCGCCGTCGACGCATTCGGCGACCACGCGAATGTCCTCGGCCAGATCCAGCAGCGAACGGATGCCCTGGCGCACCAGGGTCTGGTCATCCACCAGGCAGACGTTGATCATGCAGGCTTCTCCAGGGGCAACCAGGCCGCCAGCGCGAAACCCCGCTCGCACGCCGCGTCGACGCTCAAACGCCCGCCATACTCGGCCAGCCGTTCGCGCATGCCGCTGAGGCCGTTGCCGGGGCGGAATCCGACCGCGCCGCGGCCATCGTCGTGCGCCTCCAGCCGCAGCTCGCCTTCGGCGGTGCGGGCGAAGGCCAGCCACAGGTTGCGCGCGCCGGAATGGCGCGCGGTGTTCGTAAGGATTTCCTGCACGCAACGCACGATCACTTGGGCGCGGCGCGGGTCCTCGACGCTGAAGCGCGGCGGCAGATCGAGGTGCACATCCAGCCCGGGCACGCCCTCGATCAGGGTCTGCAGGGCCAGCGTCAGGTCCAGCGAATCATCCTCGCGCAGCTCGCTGACCACTTCGCGCACGTCGACCAGCAACTGCTTGGCTATTGTCTGCGCCTGGCGTACCGGCCCGCCAGCCGGGCTGGTGATGAGGTGGCTGGCGACCTCGAGGTTGAGACTGAGAGCGGTCAGATGATGGCCGACCAGATCATGCAGCTCGCGGGCAATGCGCATGCGTTCGGCGATACGGCTGGAATCGGCCAGCAGCGCGCGGGTTGCACGCAGTTCCGAATTCAGTCGCCGTTGTTCCTCACGCGCCTCGACCTGCTGGCTGGCGACCATCGAGGCGACGAAGGTCAGCACGGCGAAACCCAGATACAGGCTGGCCTGGAGGAAAGCCGCGAAGTAGCTCATGTGGAAATCGGGGAAGCTGTGAAACATCGGCACCAAGGCCAGATTCTGCATCACCAGCCACGCCAGCCCCTGCTTGACCGGCAGCAGCCAGGGGAGGACCACGGCCACGACCACCAGCAGCAATCCCGACAGGCCGCTCTTGCTGAGCCAGCCGACACCAATGGCCGCCAGCGTCAGTACCACCAAGCCGAGAATCTTCAGCGACAGGTGCCGGCGCGCGTCGAAGCGCCAGGTCAGCAGCCAGTACACCACGCCGAAGGTGATGTAACTGGTTGCCAGCAGCAGCAGGCCGAGATGGGGATGGTCCAGCAAGCTCAAGCGCTCGCGTGCCCAGTCCACCCGCAGCAGCGGGGTCCCCGCGCACAGGTAGGTGAACAGGCCTGCGTAACGCAGCAGCCGGACATGGTCGAGGGCGATCGCGCGCATGCCGGCATGATGGGCGCGCTGGATGCGCCGGGCAACCTGGACCGAAGTCACGGTCGCGGGCGTGCGGTGGCCGCGATCACCATGCGATAATCGCTTCCATCGACCCGGCGCGGGAATGCCGGGACCAGCATCCGAGCGGAGACCGGAATGTCGTTGATCATCCGCGACGTGCGCGCAAGCGACCTCGACAGCGTGCAGGCCATCAACAACGCCGCGGGCGAAGGCATTCTGCCCCTCGACGGTGCGCGCCTCGCCCGCCTGTATGCCATCGCTGACTACTTTCGCATCGCCGAGGCGGACGGCCGCGTGGCCGGCTTCCTGATCGCCATGGGCCACGACGTCGATCACGACAGCCCCAATTTCGATTGGTTTCGCCAGCGCCAACCGGCGTTCGTCTACATC
>JAJXYE010000303.1 GCA_021780735.1 Pseudomonadota bacterium
TCGATTACGTGGTTACCAAGATTCCGCGCTTTGCTTTCGAGAAATTCCCGTCGGCTGATGCGCGGCTGACCACCCAGATGAAGTCGGTGGGCGAGGTGATGGCGATTGGCCGTACCTTCCAGGAATCATTGCAGAAAGCCCTGCGCGGGCTTGAGATCGGCAAGACCGGGTTGAATCCGACCGGGCTCGATTTGACCAGCGAGGACGGCATCAACATGCTCAAGCGCGAGTTGCGTGAGCCAAGGCCCGATCGCGTGTTCCATCTGGCAGACGCGTTCCGCGCCGGTCTCTCGCTGGAGGAGGTATTCAACCTCAGCCGGGTCGACCCATGGTTTCTGGCTGCCTTCGAGGACATCGTGCTGACCGAGGCCGAAGTCTCGGCGCAGGGGCTGACCGCTCTCGACGCCACACGGATGCGCGATCTGAAGCGTCAGGGCTTCGCCGATGCACGGCTTGCCGAACTGGTGGGTACCGACGAGGCGGCGCTGCGCCACCTGCGCCATACCCTGGGAGTACGCCCGGTCTACAAGCGGGTGGATTCCTGCGCGGCAGAGTTCGCCACCACCACGGCGTACATGTACTCGACCTACGAGGAAGAGTGCGAGTCCAATCCGACCGCGCGCGACAAGATCATGGTGCTCGGTGGCGGCCCGAACCGGATTGGCCAGGGCATCGAGTTCGACTACTGCTGCGTGCATGCGGCATTGGCGCTGCGCGAGGACGGTTTCGAGACCATCATGGTCAACTGCAACCCGGAAACCGTCTCCACCGACTATGACACCTCCGATCGCCTCTACTTCGAGTCGTTGACCCTGGAAGACGTGCTGGAAATCGTCGCACTGGAAAAGCCCAAGGGCGTAATCGTGCAGTACGGTGGCCAGACGCCATTGAAGCTGGCGCGAGCGCTGGAGGCTGCCGGCGTGCCAGTGATCGGCACTTCGCCCGATTCGATCGACCTGGCCGAGGATCGCGAGCGGTTCCAGCAGATGATCGTCAAGCTCGGCCTGATCCAGCCAGCGAACCGCACGGCCCGCAATGCCGACGAGGCGTTGGCGCTGGCGCGCGAGATCGGTTATCCGCTGGTGGTTCGCCCCAGCTACGTGCTTGGGGGTCGTGCCATGGAGGTGGTCTATGACGACGCCGATCTGGCACGCTACATTCGCGAGGCGGTGCAGGTTTCGAACGATTCCCCGGTGCTGCTCGACCGCTTCCTCGACCACGCGGTCGAAGTGGACGTGGACATCATTGCCGACGCCGAGGGCAAGGTGCTGATCGGCGGCATCATGGAGCATATCGAGGAAGCCGGCGTCCATTCGGGCGACTCGTCGTGCTCGCTGCCCCCCTATTCGCTGGGTGCCGAAGTGCAGGACGAGATGCGTCGTCAGGTGACCGCCATGGCGAAGGAGCTCAAGGTCATCGGGCTGATGAACACCCAGTTCGCGATCCAGGGCGATACCGTGTTCATCCTCGAGGTCAATCCGCGGGCATCACGCACCGTGCCGTTCGTGTCCAAGGCCACCGGTGTGCCGCTGGCCAAGATCGCAGCACGTGCGATGGCAGGGCGCTCGCTGGCGGAGCAGGGCGTGACCCATGAGGTGATTCCCGCCTACTTCTCGGTCAAGGAGTCGATTTTCCCGTTCCTGAAGTTCCAGAACGTCGATCCGATTCTGGGCCCGGAAATGCGCTCCACCGGCGAAGTCATGGGTGTCGGGCGCAGCTTCGGCGCCGCCTTTGCCCGCGGTCACGATGCGGCTGGTATCAAGACGCCGACCCAGGGCAAGGTCTTCGTGTCGGTGCGCGATGCCGACAAGGAGCGCTTGCTGCCGGTGGCGCGCGACGTGCTCACCCGCGGTTTCAGCCTGGTGGCCACCTCGGGTACCGCCAGCTATCTGGCCGGGCATGGCGTGGCCTGCGAGCGCATCAACAAGGTGCTGGAGGGGCGGCCGCATATCGTCGATCTGATCAAGAACGGCGAGATTGCGTATATCGTCAACACCACCGAAGGCAAACAGGCGATTGCCGATTCGTTCTCGATCCGGCGCCAGGCACTGCAGCATCGCGTCACCTATTCAACTACCGTTGCCGGCGCGCGAGCACTGGTTTTTTCGCTGGACTTCCACGGCAATGAAGACGTACACAGCCTGCAGGAATTGCACAAGGAGTTGAGCGCATGAGCCGCGCCCCCATCACCAAAACCGGTGCCGAGCGTCTGCGCGCCGAGCTGGAGCGCCTGAAGTCGGTGGATCGCCCGCGCATCATCGCGGCGATTGCCGAGGCACGTGCGCACGGCGACCTCAAGGAGAATGCCGAGTATCACGCCGCGAGGGAGCAGCAGAGTTTTACCGAGGGACGCATCGGTCAGCTCGAGGCCCTGCTTTCGACGGCCGAGGTCATCGATGTCAGCAAGCTCAACCCCGGCAATCGGGTGGTGTTTGGCGCCATCGTCGACCTCGAGGACGAGGACAGTGGCGCCGCCGTGACCTACCAGATCGTTGGTGACCTCGAGGCCGACATCAAGAAGCAGCTGATCGCGGTATCCTCACCCATCGCGCGGGCGCTGATCGGCAAGAGCGCCGGCGACAGTTTCGAGTTCACCGCACCCAATGGCGTCAAGCACTACGAGATCGTCACTGTCCGTTACGAGTGATCGAACCCTGCGCATGAGCCGCCAACGGGCGGTCAGTGTGAATCATGAAGCACAAAAAAGGCCGCTTTCGCGGCCTTTTTCACGACATCGCCATGCTGGAATCAGCGCTGACGAGCCTTGAAGCGGGGGTTGCTCTTGCAGATCACGAACACCTTGCCGCGACGACGCACGATCTTGCAGTCGCGGTGCCGCGCCTTGGCGGACTTCAAAGAGTTAAGCACCTTCACGGCCAGCTCCTGACACTAAACGAAAATGTAAGCTGGCAAGTGTAGCGGCTGGCCGGTTCGATCACAAGCCCGGGGCTACAGCGGTCTCGGTCACGGTAGCGAGGAACTGCTGCAACACCGGCGAATGGTCGTTGGCACGGCATGCGGTAGCAAGCAACATGTACGCATTGGAGTCTTCCAGCGGAACATAGCTGACTCCCGCCAGGCGCACACTGCGCATGCTGGCTGGCACCAGGGCCAGGCCCAGGCCCGCCGCGACAAGCGCCAGCAGGCCATTGATCTGCTGTGCTTGCTGGACGATTTCCGGCTGAAAGCCGGCGGCAGTCGCCAGGCTCACCAAACGATCGTAGAGCGTGGCAGCCAGTTCGCGTGGCTGCGAAACGAAAGGATTACCCGCCACGTCGGCCAGACGCAGACTGCTGCTGCCGGCATGCGAATGACCTGCCGGCAGCGCCAACAGCAGTGGCTCGCGGTCGATCACGTTGAGCCGCAGAGCACGGGCATCCAGGGCATGAATCGGCTCGTTGCGGACGAAACCCAGGTCGATTTCGCCAGTGAGCAGGGCCGAGAATTGTGGCTCGGTATACATCTCGCTGAGCTTGAGCCGCACGTTCGGCGCAATTTGCCCGAAGCGCAGCAGGGTCTGGGGGAGAGCTGGGTGGAACGAGACGGAGGAGGTATATGCCAGTCGCAGCTGACCGCTATGACCGGCCGCGGCGGCAGCGACCTGGCTGCGCGCCTCGTCGGCCTTGGCGAGAATCTGCCGGGCCTGCTCCAGAAACACGCGGCCCGGCTCGGTCAGCGCCACATGGCGCTTGCTGCGTTCGAGCAGGCGCACGCCCAGATCCTGCTCCAGTGACTGGATCTGCTGCGACAGCGGTGGTTGCGAAAGATGCAGTCGCAGCGCCGCGCGGGTGAAGCTGAGTTCCTCGGCAACGGCGATGAAGTAGCGAAGTTGGCGGAAGTCGAACATATAGCGATATCATATGAATGAGCCACTAAATATATATTAGATACTTTATTGTCTCGATCATAAAATGGCCACGTCCCGTCACCTCCCCTCCCCCTTGGTGGCGGCGGCCCCGCCTCGCAGCGACGCTAAATACGACATCTGGTTCAACTCCCCCCCTGAACCCATGTTGATGCGTTGCCTGCGGGGCGCTCTCTTTCCGGTTCCGGCAGGTCGCCGGTTCAGCCCGCGTCAGGCGCCATCTCGCTGCTAGATGCTGCAGGCCAGCCGTGTGCCCTGAGCGATCGCGCGTTTGGCATCGAGCTCGGCCGCCACGTCGGCGCCTCCGATCACGTGGACGGTCATGCCACTGGCGATCAACTCGTCGGCGAGCCGGCGATTCGGTTCCTGGCCGGCGCACACCACCACATTGTCCACCGGCAGAATCTGTGCCGAACCCTCGATCGAGATGTGCAGGCCCTGATCGTTAAAGCGCACGTAGCTCACCTTGCCGAGCATGGTCACCTGCTTGGCTTTCAGGGTTGCCCGATGCACCCAGCCGGAGGTCTTGTTCAGCCGCGCCCCCGGCCGACCTTCACTGCGTTGCAACAACCAGACCTGGCGTGATGGCGCCTCGGGTTGGGGGTTGCACAGGCCTGACCGGTGTTCCAGTTGCATGTCGACGCCCCATTCGCGCGTCCAGCGTGCCACGTCGGTGGTGGGCGAGGGTGCCGGCTCCACCAGGTATTCAGCGACATCGAAGCCGATACCTCCGGCGCCGATGATGGCTACCCTGGCCCCCACCGCCTGGTGTCTGGCCAGCACGTCGAGATAGCTCAGCACGCGCGGATCGTCACTGCCGGGAAAGCTCACCTGGCGTGGCGTGATGCCGGTGGCGATGACGACTTCCTGGTAGCCGCCAGCGCGCAGCGCATCGGCATCGGCGACCCGGTCGAGCTGCAATTCAACGCCGTTGTCAGCCAGTTGATGGCGGAAGTAGCGCAGGGTCTCGTGAAACTCTTCCTTGCCTGGAATCTGTTTCGCGTAGTTGAACTGGCCACCGATTTCGCTGGCCTGGTCGATCAGGGTCACGTCATGGCCACGCTCGCCCAGGGTGCTGGCGCAGGCCATGCCGGCCGGACCGGCACCCACCACGGCAATGCGCTTGCGCTGGCTCGCCTTCGAGACGATCAGCTCGGTTTCATGACAGGCACGCGGGTTGACCAGACAGCTGGCGCGCTTGTTCTGAAAAACATGATCCAGGCAGGCCTGATTGCAGGCAATGCAGGTGTTGATGCGCTCGCTGTAACCGGTTCGGGCCTTGTTGACCCACTCGGGGTCGGCCAGAAGTGGCCGCGCCATCGAGACCATGTCGGCCTCGCCGCTGGCCAGGACGTGCTCGGCCACCTCCGGCATGTTGATGCGGTTGGTGGCGACCAGTGGAATGGTTACCTCACCCTTGAGCTTGCGGGTGACCCAGGCGAAACCGGCACGCGGCACGCTGGTGACGATGGTGGGTACGCGCGCCTCGTGCCAGCCGATGCCGGTGTTGATGATGCTGGCGCCAGCGGCCTCGACCGCCTTGGCCAGAGTCACGATCTCCGACCAGTCCTGGCCGCCCTCGACCAGATCGAGCATGGACAGCCGATAGATGATGATGAAATTGCGGCCAACGGCCTGGCGTGTGCGCCGTACGATCTCCACCGGAAAGCGCATGCGTCGGGCAGCGTCGCCACCCCAGGCGTCGTTGCGCTGATTGGTTCGTGCCGCGATGAACTCATTGATCAGATAGCCTTCCGAGCCCATCACTTCGACGCCATCGTAACCGGCATCCTGGGCGAGCCGGGCGCAATGGACAAAATCCCCGATGCAGCGTTCCACCCCGCCTGTGGACAAAGCACTCGGAGTAAACGGCGTGATCGGCGACTTGATTTTCGACGGCGCGACCGACAGCGGGTGGTAGCCGTAGCGGCCCGCATGCAGGATCTGCATGCAGATGCGGCCATGCTCGGCATGGACTGCGTCGGTGAGCTTGCGATGTCGGGGTTTGTGCCAGGGCATCGACAGCCGCCCGCCGAACGGCTTGAGCCAGCCCTGGATGCTGGGGGAGATGCCACCGGTGACCATCAGGCCGACGCCGCCGCGGGCCCGTTCCGCGAAGTACTCGGCCAGCTTTTCGTAGTCGCTGGCCTTGTCCTCGAGCCCGGTATGCATGGAGCCCATCAGCACGCGATTGGGCAGCGTGACATGGCCCAGATCGAGCGGACTGAACAAGTTTGGATAATTCATGAGGCCCCGGCCTGGCTCAAACGATCGTATGAATGTGCCGGGATCGGGGGCAGGAAAGCAAGCGTTGTGTGCACGCGGCGGCCGACTCAGGCCAGCAATTGTTCCACCAGCGCGATGTAGCGACTCATGGCCTCGTCCCTGGTAACGCCATTGAGCTGCGCCCATGCCTCGTATTTGGCGGTGCCGACAAAGTCGAAGAAGCCTGGCTGGGCGCCACTCAGGTCACCCTCCGAGCCCTGCTTGTAGAGCGCGTACAGTTTCAGCAAGGTGTCATTGTCTGGTCGCGAAGCGAGCTGCTGGATGTCGGCTGCGGCTTGGTCGAACGCACGGCTGAGATCGGTCATGGGTAATTCTGTGGCGGCTTTTCCACGGTCAGTCTGGCTAGATAGCACGCGTTCCCGGTGGGGTCAACGCGTTAAACTTCCGCGTTGTTCCTATCAAACAGGATCCTTCCATGAGCCAAGCCACGTCCGTTCCGGTGCTGACGATCGACGGACCTTCCGGGTCAGGCAAGGGCACTATCAGTGCGGCGGTGGCCGCGCAGTTGGGCTGGCATCTGCTCGATTCAGGTGCGCTGTATCGGGCCGTGGGCTATGCCGCCGGGATGGCCGGACTGGATCTGTCTGACGTCGAAGCGGTGACCCGCTGTGCGCAGACCACCAGGATCCGGTTTCGCGCTGCCACCGATGGCGGCGAAACGCGGGTGATCGTCAACGGGCATGACGCCACCGACGAATTGCGCACTGAAACCGCGGGTGCGGCTGCTTCGGCCATCGCCTCGATGCCATCGGTTCGGGAAGCCCTCGTGGCGCTGCAACTGGGTTTTCGCAAAGGGCCGGGGCTGGTCGCGGACGGGCGCGACATGGGCACCGTGATCTTTCCGGATGCCGCATTCAAGGTTTTCCTTACCGCGAGCGCCGCCGAACGGGCGAAAAGGCGCTATAAGCAGTTGAAGGAAAAGGGACTCAGCGTTACACTTGGCGGCCTTCAGCGCGAAATTGAGGCGCGTGACAGCCGCGATGCATCGCGTGTGGTCGCGCCACTCAGGCCTGCCGAAGATGCCTTGCTGGTGGATACCACCGGTATCGGCATCGACGAGGTCGTCGCTAAAGTGCTTTCCGTCGTGCGGCCCTGACCGGTTGCCCGGCGGTTCTTGTGCCCCTGCCTCGGCAGGGGGTTTTGGCCAACGGTGACTGCGGTCGGTTCAACAGGAACCCCCAAGCCACCCTCAACCGGTGGATCGAAACGTTCGTGCGCAACACCAGGCAGCGCAATGGACGACGATCCTTTCCCATTATGGAATCAACATGACTGAAAGTTTTGCCGAACTGTTTGAACAGAGCCAGCAGGCCATCTCCAAGCTGAAGCCCGGCGCCATCGTCACTGGCATCGTTGTGGAAATCCGCAATGACGTCGTCGTGATCAATGCTGGCCTGAAGAGCGAAGGCATCGTCCCGATCGAGCAGTTCAAGAGCGAGGACGGTGTGCTGGAGGTGCAGGTAGGCGACGAGGTGAAGGTAGCCCTCGAAGCTTTGGAAGACGGTTTCGGCGAGACCAAGCTGTCGCGCGAGAAAGCCAAGCGCTCGATGGTGTGGGACGACCTGGAGCAGGCGTTCGACAAGGAAGAAACGATCAAGGGCATGATCTCTGGCAAGGTCAAGGGTGGCTTTACCGTCGACATCAAGGACGTCCGCGCGTTCCTGCCCGGTTCGCTGGTCGATGTGCGCCCGGTGCGCGAGCCGACCTATCTCGAGGGCAAGGAACTCGAGTTCAAGATCATCAAGCTCGATCGCAAGCGCAACAACGTGGTGGTCAGCCGTCGTGCCGTCGTCGAGACCGAGTTCTCCGAGGAGCGCGAGAAGCTGCTGGAGCGCCTGACCGAGGGTGCCGTGGTCAAGGGTGTGGTCAAGAACCTCACCGATTACGGCGCATTCGTGGATCTGGGTGGCATCGACGGCCTGCTGCATATCACCGATATGGCGTGGAAGCGCGTGCGTCATCCGTCCGAAGTCGTCAATGTTGGCGACGAGCTGGACGTGCGGGTGCTCAAGTACGACAAGGAGCGCAACCGTGTTTCGCTGGGCCTGAAGCAGCTGGGTGACGACCCGTGGGTCGCCATTGCCCGCCGCTATCCGGTCGGCAGCCGCCTGTTCGGCAAGGTCTCCAACGTTACCGATTACGGCTGCTTCGTCGAGATCGAGCCGGGCGTGGAAGGCTTGGTGCACGTGTCCGAGATGGACTGGACCAACAAGAACGTCAACCCGGCCAAGGTGGTTCAGGTCGGTGACGAGACCGAAGTCACCGTGCTGGACGTGGACGAGGAGCGTCGCCGCATCTCGCTGGGTATCAAGCAGACCCGCTCGAACCCGTGGGAAGCCTTCGCCGCCATGCACAAGAAGGGCGACAAGGTCTCCGGTCAGATCAAGTCGATCACCGACTTCGGCGTGTTCATCGGCCTGGACGGCGGTATCGACGGTCTGGTTCACCTGTCCGACATCTCCTGGCAGGTGTCCGGCGAAGATCTCGTACGCGACTTCAAGAAGGGCGAAGAGATCGAGGCCGTGGTGCTGGCGGTTGACCCGGAGCGTGAGCGCATCTCGCTGGGTATCAAGCAGATGGAGCAGGATCCGTTCGGTCAGTTCATGGCGGCCAACCCGCGTGGCACGATCGTCAATGGCACCGTCAAGGAAGTCGATGCCAAGGGTGCGGTGATCGATCTGGGTGAGGGCGTCGAGGGTTACCTGCGCGCCAATGACATCGCCAAGGAGCGCATCGACGACGCCACGCTGCATCTGAAGGTGGGTGACTCGGTCGAGGCCAAGTTCACCGGCATGGATCGCAAGGGTCGCCAGCTGGCTCTGTCGATCCGCGCCAAGGACGAGGAGGATGCACCCGAGGCGGCAGTGGATTACTCGTACGCCGCCAGCGGTACGACCAAGCTTGGTGCACTGCTGAAAGAGCAGTTCAACAAGGCCGACTGATCACCAGCAACAAACTTGCGGCGGGGCGGCGTTGGCCGCCCCGCTGTTTCACGTCACGGACATTGGGGTCCCATGACCAAATCCGAATTGATCGAAGCGCTGGCCCGACGTCAGACCCATCTCGCATTTGCGGACGTCGAGATGGCCGTCAAGAGCGTGATCGAGCAGATGAGCCATGCCCTGGCTCACGGCGAACGCATCGAGGTGCGTGGCTTTGGCAGCTTTGCGCTGCACTACCGGCCACCGCGCATGGGTCGCAATCCGAAGACCGGTGAAGCGGTGGCATTGCCAGGCAAGCACGTTCCCCATTTCAAGCCGGGCAAGGAATTGCGAGAACGCGTCAACCTGGATCTGCAACACGAGACGGATTGAGCCGCCAACACAAGCATGACCAAGGCGGGCGACGCGAGTCGATCCCGCCTTTTTTTCGCCCGCAGTTCACGTCTGCAACATGCTGTCGCGGAGCTCATCATGCGTTCCTGCTGCTGCGCCTGTGCCTTCCACGACCAATCGGGTAAAGTCTCGCCATGCGATTGCCTGCCATCATCATCCTGCTCGTTTTCATCGCCGCGGGCGTCGTGCTCGGTGCGCTCAATGCCGACCTGGTCACCTACGACCTTGGCTTCGCCAGCGTGCAGTTGCCCAAGGGTGCCGCCTTGCTCGGTGCGGTGGGAATCGGCTGGCTGCTGGGTGGATTGACTGCCTGGATAGGCGTCAGTTCACGGCAGCGCCGGGCACGCCGACATGCGTCGCGCCCAGAGAAGAGGCCAGCAGTCAAGCCATGAACTTCCTGTATGTGCTGGTTCCGATGGTGCCAGCCGCGTTCACGTTGGGCTGGTGGGCCTCGCGCCGCGTCGGTGCGCGACGCTCCGGTGCCGAAGTCAGCGAATTGTCGTCCGACTATTTTCGCGGCCTGAACTACCTGCTCAACGAGGAACAGGACAAGGCGATCGAGGTCTTCCTGCGGTTGGCCGAATACAACCGCGACACCGTCGAAACCCACCTCGCGCTGGGCAATCTGTTTCGCCGCCGTGGCGAGGTGGATCGGGCGATCCGACTGCATCAGCACCTGGTGTCCAGGCCGGGCCTGTCCGATGCGATGAAAACGGTCGCGCTGCTGGAGCTGGGCGAGGACTACATGCGCGCCGGTCTGCTCGATCGGGCGGAGGCCTTGTTCTGCGATCTGGTGGCGATGGATGCCCATGCGCCTTCGGCGCTGCGCCACCTGATTGCGATCTACCAGCACGAACGCGACTGGGACGAAGCCATCCAGCATGCTCGCCGTCTCGAGACCATGACCGGCGAGGACGAAGCGCCGATGATTGCCCAGTTCTACTGCGAGCTGGCCGATCGCTCACGCCAGCACGGCGCTCGTGCCGAAGCACGCGACTACCTGCGCCAGGCCTTCGAGTGTCAGTCCGATTGTGTACGTGCCTTCATGTTGACCGGGCGTCTTTTCGCCGAGGATGGCCAGCATGCCGAGGCGGTGGATGCCTTCGAGGCAGCGATCAATGCCGACAGCGCCTTTACTCCCGACATCCTGCCGCCGCTGCTGAACAGCTATGCCCGCTCGCAGCAGATGGATCGCGCCGAAGCCTTTCTGAGCGACATGCTGGTGCGCTATCACGGGGTTTCACCCGTGCTGGCACTGACCCAGCTGTACAGGCAGCGCGATGGCGAGCGGGCCTCGATCGACTTCCTCACCGCGCAGTTGCGCCAGCGTCCCTCGGTACGCGGGTTGATGTCGCTGATCGACGCAACGATGGACAAGATCGAGGGCGAGGCGCGGGAGAATTTCCTCATCCTGCGCGACCTGACGCGCAAGCTGCTGGAAGGGCAGGCGATGTATCGCTGCAATCGTTGCGGCTTTGGCGCCAAGGCGCACCACTGGCAATGTCCGAGTTGCAAGAACTGGAGCACGATCCGGCCAATCCATGGCGTGGCGAGCGAGTGAGATGGGCGTGCCCGTAGCCATCGGATGGTTGCTGTCCAGTCTGCTGATTTCCCTGCTGATGGTGCGTGGTGCGATCACCTATGCTCAGGGACGTGGTCTGCTGGATCAGCCAGGGCGTCGTCGCTCGCATCAATTGCCGACACCGCGCGGCGGCGGCATCGGCATCGTTGCTGCCTCGCTGGTCTGCCTGCCCGGCATCCTCTGCAGTCAACCAGCGGCATGGCCATGGCTGGTGATTGGCGCCGTCCTGGCGGCTTTGTTGCTGGTGGCACTGGCTGGCTGGTGGGACGATCATCGCTCCCTGCCGGTTTGGCCGCGGCTTGGCGCACAACTGGTGGCGGTGGGGATTTTTTCGCTCGCCCTGCCGTGCACTGGCGCGTCTTGCAGTTGGCTGCCCTTGCCGCTGTTGCTGCTCGGGGGAGCGTGGAGCATCAACTTGCACAATTTCATGGACGGCATCGACGGGCTGCTCGCGCAGCAGGCGATCTTTGTAGGTATTGGCCTGGCCGCGTTGGCTTGGGCTGTGGCACAGCCTGCGCTGGCGCTGGCGGCTGCCAGCCTGAGCGCCGCCGCCGCCGGCTTCGGCTACTACAACCGGCCACCGGCGCGAATCTTCTTGGGTGACGTCGGCAGTGGCAGCGTCGGGCTGTTGATCTTCATCTTCAGCGCGATGCTATGGCGGCGGAACCCCGCGCTGCTCTGGCCAGCCTTGATACTGTCGTCGGCGTTCGTGGCCGATGCCAGCCTGACCCTGTTGAACCGGATCCGGCTCGGGCGCCGCTGGCATGCGGCCCATCGCGAACACCTGTACCAGTGGTTGGCCCGGCGCAGCGGCTCCCATGCGCAGGCGGATGCCGCCTATCTGGCCTGGAATATCCTGATCGCAGCCCCCTTCGCCTGGTTGGCCTGGAGTCATCCGCACCTGGCGCTGGCGGTTACCATGGGCACCTATATGGCAGCGACGGGCGTCTGGCTTATGCTGAAGCACCGCTGCCTGCGCCGCCGTCCGCACAAGGCTCCCCATGTCACTGCGTAAACTCGTCGGCTTCATCCATCCACGCATCGCCGTCGTGCTGCATGACCTGCTGGTCACCGCGCTGGCCTGGTGGCTGGCCAAGCTGCTGCGATACGCCCTGCGTCCGGACGAGATCGTAGGCTTCCAACTGCTTGAATTTCCCATCGTGCTGCTGGTGCAGGGGCTGATCTTCCGCTGGACTGGTCTTTACAAGAGCGTGTGGCGTTTCGCCAGCCTGCCGGATCTGTGGAACATCGTGCGCGCATCGGTGATCGGCGCGCTGGCAATCGGCCTGTCGCTGTTTCTGTACGACCGCCTTGCCGGGGTTCCTCGGTCAGTCTTGCTGCTGTATCCGGGTCTCCTCGCCGCGCTGCTCGGTACGCCGCGGCTG
>JAJXYE010000032.1 GCA_021780735.1 Pseudomonadota bacterium
TGTACAGATGGCCGGTCGAGGCATCGTATTCGGCCGAATCGGCACCGGGTGCCAGCGGGATGTGGCCCACGACCTTCAAGGTGGTGGCATCGAGGATCTTGCTCATGCCCTTGCCGCTGTCGGTGATGATCAGCCGGTTGTGCCCGGGCAGATAGACAAACGCGTGCGGCGTCTGCACCACGTGCAGGGTGCGCTCGTGCTGGCCGGTCTTCAGGTTGAACAGCTCCACCGTGCCATGGTCTTCCGCCGCCAGCAGCAGCCGGTTGCGCTTGAGATCGACACCGAAGTGGTCGAAGTCACCCGAATAGCCGGGCTTCCAGCCAGTGCTGCGTCCGATCAGGGTCGCCGTCGGGTTGGGATCCTTCACGACTGCCGGGGCCACCGGCTCCATCAGCTTGGCCAGCGAGGGAATCTTCGCCCGCAGCTCGTCGCGGATCGCAAACCCCTCGCGCTTCAGCGCCGTCTTGTCGTCGCCCGGCTTGTACGGGAAAACGATGCCCACCGCGCCCAGCGTCTGCCCCGTGGCGTCAAGCAGGCGCGTTTCGACCTCGAAGCGGCGACCGTTGACCTCGAGGTTGGGGATGCCGGTGGTGATCGCGCGCATGTCGTCCGCATCGGCCGCCTTGCCGATGCGGCCGATGCTCGAGCCCACCACCACGTTGGTCGACGTGCCCGGCGGCACGAAGTGCAGCATCAGGATCAGCAACTTCGGATGCGCGTCCATGGTCTGGTCGACCAGCTGCTGCGCATAGGTGTGGGTGGGGATGGCGGGATCGAACCGGTAGGGCTGGGTCAGGTTGGCGGCGTTGGAGATCTTCCGGCGCAGCTGGTCGCGAAGGGCCTCGGCACGCTTGGCCAGCGCCGCCTTGTCGTCACCGGGCTTGTACGGATACACGATGCTGATCGCGCCGACCGTGTCGTTGGTGACGTCCTTCAGCGGCAGCTCGATCTCGTAATGGTCGCCGGCCGCGTTCAGCGCCATCGCCGGCTTGCCGGTGTTGACGACACCCATGTCGTCGGAGTCGGCCGGTTTGCCGATGCGTCCGATGTTGGAGGCAATGATGACGTTGACCGACTGCTTCGGCGGCGTCACGTGCATTGCCATGATCGCGATGTCGGGATGCGCAGCAAGACTCTGGTTGACCAGGTGCTGGGCATAGGTTTCGGCGGGCGTCTGCGCCAGCAGCGGTGGCGCCAGCAGGGCGGTCGCCAGAAGCATTGCGTAACGAACCATGGATTGAGTCCTCGACAAGTCGTACGGATGAAAGGAGGCGATCACTCACCCGGAGCAGGAAAAGTTGCTGGAACGCAGGTTGAGCGATTCTGCTGCCGCCCCTGCCCGGGCTGCCTTATGGGTGGTCACCGTACGACGATGACCTGACGGCTACCTGTAGCGATCCTTAAAAAATTTTCAGGCTCGCACGGCTTGTGCGGCGCGTCATTGATTCGCTGCAACGCTGGCCTACACTCGCCGCGCAAGGTGGATGGGCAGGTGCAGCATGAAGATTCTCGTCGTCGAAGATCAGCAGCGTCTCGGCCAGTTTCTGAAGCAGGGGCTCAGTGAATGCGCGTACACCGTGTGCTGGGTAGGCACATGCGCGGATGCATGCGATGCATTGGCCGAAACCAACTACGACGTCATCATCCTGGATCTCAGTCTCCCTGACGGCGATGGTCTGCACCTGCTCTCGCAGTGGCGCCGCGCCGGTTTCAACGAGTCCGTGCTGATCCTCAGCGCGCGCGACACGGTCGAGGATCGCATCAAGGGGCTCGACCTGGGCGCCGACGATTACCTGCCCAAGCCCTTCAGCTTCGATGAGCTGCTGGCCCATGTGCGCTCCCTGCTGCGACGTCAGTCGACGGTCAAGCAGACCGTGATCACGCATCGCTGCGTGCGGCTGGATCTGCTCGGGCACACGGTCAAGTTGAAGGAACAGACCATCGATCTGACCAGCCGCGAATTCGCCCTGCTGGAGATCTTCATGCAGAACGCCGGGCGCACCCTGACCCGTTCCTACATCTCCGAGCGGATCTGGCCCGGGCTGGCCGACACCAACCTGCTGGACGTCTACATGAGCCGTTTGCGCACCAAGCTCGAGGCCGACCTCAGCGAGCCGCTGTTCAAGACGCTGCGAGGCATTGGCTACCAGCTGGTATGAAATCGATCGGCGCGCGCATCACGTTCTGGTATGCGCTGAGCGCCACCCTGACACTCGCCGGCCTGTTCATCGCCGGTTACCTGCTGCTGCAGAATTACGTGATCCGCGATCTGGATCTGCTCAACGCCACCGAGTTTCGCCAGATCAAGGCGCGGCTGGGCTCGGACTATGCTTCGCTGAGCCCCGAAGTCATCAACGAGCGCATCCGTCAGACCACCGAATATGCCTCGGTGCTGTTCTACATCAGCATCGACTCGCGCGAGCACGGCAACCTGTTTCATTCCAAGAACCTGGCAGGTCATCCGCTGCCCGACGTGAAGGGCAAGCGCGTCTTCAACGGCACCATGCCGGGCGTCGGCGAATTGCGCATCGCCGAGTTCCTGCTGCCGCCGTTCGACGTCAGCATCGGCACGCCGATGGGTCAGGTGCGGCGCTCGATGGTGGCATACACCGAAGTTTGCCTGGCCCTGCTGCTGGGCATGATCCTGGCCAGCATCGCGATCGGGCTAGGCCTGTCGCGACTGATGCTGCGCCCGGTTCGGCTGATCGGCGAGACGGCCAACCGGATTCGCTCGGACAATCTCACCGAACGCATCGCCATGACCGGCATCGATGATGAAATCTCGGATCTGGCGCGGCTGCTGAACCAGATGTTCGACCGCCTCGAATCCTCGTTCAACCAGGTGCGCCAGTTCAGCGCCGAGGTGTCGCACGAGCTGAAGACGCCGCTGTCGCTGGTACGCCTGCATGCCGAGAAACTGCTGGTCGACGGCAAACTATCGCAGGCGCAGGAAGAGGCCGTACTGGTGCAACTGGAGGAGCTGGCACGGGTCAACCAGATGGTCGACGAGCTGCTGTTCCTGTCGCGTGCCGAAGCGCAGGGCATCCGCATGAATCTCGTGGTG
>JAJXYE010000013.1 GCA_021780735.1 Pseudomonadota bacterium
CCGGGTCAGCGCGCCACGGATTTCGTAGCGCACGTCTGCCAGGTGCGCACTGGGTGTGATCGGGGCCAACGCAGACATCCTTTACGGTCAATGGCCGGCATGATTGCCGACATTCTCGATGCTAGCAGCGTGATGCGTTGCAGCGCGAGCCGGAAACGGGCAAATTCCGGTTCATGGTCGGGCCATACTCAGGCAAGGCATAATCGCCAGACCATGCATACAGATTCCCGCCATGAGTGATGCCGAGACGATACAGCGGCTGCGGCATATCGGCTGGCGCGGCGATGTGTTGCCCGGCGGGGGCTTGCGACTGGCCCGGGTGGTTGCCCAGCATCGAGCCGGCTACGAGCTGCACGATGGCCAGACCCTGTTCGGTGCGCAGCCGGACGGGCGCTTTCTGAAGCGCGGGATCGACCCGGCCGAGCGGCCGGTGGTGGGCGACTTCGTCGAGGTGGCCAGCGGCACCCCGCCGCACATCCTCACCGTGGCGCCGCGCCGCAGCGTGCTGTCACGCGCCGCTGCCGGCGAGCGCTACGAACGCCAGCTGATCGCCACCAATATCGACTATGTGCTGGTGCTGACCGGTCTGGACGGTGACTTCAATCCTGCGCGCATCGAGCGCTACCTGTCCTTGACCGAGGACTCCGGCGCCCAGCCCGTGGTGTTGCTCAGCAAGCTGGACACGCGCGAAGACGCTGCCGGGCAAATCGCCGCCTTGCGCGAGCGGCTGCCGCACAGCACCCCGATCCACGCGATGAACTGCAAGGATCCCGCCAGTGCGCGGGTGCTCGCCTGCTACCTGCAGGCGGGTGACAGCGCGGTGCTGGTGGGTTCTTCCGGTGCCGGCAAGTCCACCCTGACCAATACCTTGCTGGGTAGTGCCACCATGGCTACCGCCGCCGTGCGCAGCCACGACAGCCGCGGCCGCCACACCACCACCCATCGTGCGCTGCTGCAACTGCCCAGTGGCGGCTGCCTGATCGACACCCCGGGCATGCGCGAACTGAAACTCACCGGCGAGGAGAACCTAGATCTGTTCGCCGACATCGAGGTGATCGCCGAACACTGCCGTTTCGCCGATTGCGGTCATGGCAGCGAGCCGGGTTGTGCAGTTCAGGTGGCGCTGGATACCGGCGAACTGACCCCCGAGCGCTGGCGCAACTATCTCAAGTTGCACGACGAGCGCGAGGAGCAGGCGGCCACGCTGGAGGCGCGTCTGCGCCGCCAGCGCGGCGGGCGGCCGATCGAGCCGCCGCGCGGGCATCGCGGGCAGCGCGAGCTGGACTGACCGCAGCGCACGAAGCCCGGCAGAGCGTCTAATATCGGTTGCATCGAGACGAGGGAAGCGCGCATGCGGCGGTTGTCGTCAACAAGCACCGGGTTCTACAAGCGGGTGTTCCCGGTGTTGTGGTTTGGTTTCATTTCGCTGTTTTTCGTGCTTTCGCTGTGGGCCCGATTCCATCCGGAAAGTGTCCGAGGCCGGCCGCCAGAGCCGATGTTCCTGCTGATGCCGTTGCTGATGGCCACGATCGGCTATTTCGTGTTCCGGCGGCTCATCTTCGATCTTGTGGATGAGGTTTGGCTGGATGGCGACTGGCTGGTGGTGAGCAATCGAGGCGAGAAGCGTCGTGTGGCGCTCGGCGATGTGATGAATGTCAATGCCACCACGACAACCAACCCGCGTCGAATCACCCTGATGTTGCGCACGGAGAGCCGCTTCGGTTCCAGTCTCAGTTTCATTCCGGCCAGCCCGCGCGGCTTGATGAGTCTGTTCAAGCCCGATCCGATCGCCACCGAGCTGATCAAGCGGGTGGATGCGATCAGGCAGGCCGCTCGATGAACGCCTCGGGGATCGCCGCTGATCCGGCACTGCAACGCTACGCGGCGCTCGACCAGCGCCTGCTGGCGGCGGTGCGTGGCATCCACATCCTGTCTGCGGTAGCGTGGCCGGCGTCGCTGGAAAACCGCATGATCGAGGCGTACAGCCAGGGTCGTTTCAGTCTGCCCGAGGTGTCCTATGCGGTGCCGGATCTGGCCGGGGCGCGTGCTGAACTGGCTGCGATCGAAGCGGCGGCGGGCGGTGCCGATGCAGCCGATATCGATCCGCTTGGCGACTACCTGCGGCGTACCGCCGAATCGTGGCGGGTGGCGGCGCAGATGCTCGAAGCGATCGGCAGCGCCGGGGTCACCGCGCCGTCGATCGCGCTGTACGGCAAGCCCGGCGACCTGATTCCCGGCAGCCAGCGCAGCAACCTGGATGCGGCGCGCTATTTCGTCGAGCTGTCCGACGAGCTCGGTGCGGATCAGCTTGCCGACGACAGCAGCGCCGCGGTCAGCGCCGAGGCCTTGCGCACGGAGTTGGCCACCACCCTGGATGCCTTCTTCGGCAGCGGCACGATCAGCGTCGAGATCGATCCCGAACTCACCGCCAAGGCCGCTGCCGGCGCGCACCGGATCCGCCTGCGCGGCAGCGCCAGCTTCAATGAATATGATCATCACCAGTTGCTGGCGCACGAGGCGTTCGTGCATTCGCTGACCGCCCTGAACGGCAGGCGTCAGCCCCTGCTGGCCTCGCTGGGGCGTACCTCGCCGCGGGTCACCGCCACGCAGGAGGGGCTGGCCGTGTTCGCCGAACAGATCTCCGGCGCGATCGACATCACCCGCCTCAAGCGGATCAGCCTGCGCATCCTGGCGATCGACATGGCGCTCAATGGCGCCGATTTCGTCGAGGTGTACAAGTATTTCAGCCATTGCGGGCAGACTGCCGCCGACAGCTTTCACTCAGCGCAGCGGGTGTTCCGCGGTGTGCCGCTGACTGGCGGCGCGGCGTTCGCCAAGGACAACGTCTACCTGTCCGGCCTGCTCACCGTGCACACGTTTTTCCGTTGGGCGCTGAAACAGCGCCGGATGGATCTGTTGCGGAACCTGTTCGCCGGCAAGCTGGCCTTGCACGACGTGATCAGCCTTCAGCCGCATTTCGAGTCCGGCGCGATCCTGCCACCGCGCTGGCTGCCGCCGTGGATGCAGCATGGGCACGGACTGGCCGGCAAGCTGGCCTTTTCGCTTTTCGTCAACCGCATCCACATGCACCGGGTGCAGGAGGACGAGTTGCTGCTGGGCCTGTGACCGGGATGGTCGAAGGCTCGGTGGGCGCCGCCCGGATGCTAATATCCGCGTTGTGCATCTTCGCTGGAAGGTGCCGCCCCCATTCCTGATGAAAGCGCATCCCATGGCCCTTCCCGAAGAACTCCGTCTCGCCGCGCTGGAGTATCACCGCCTGCCGCGCCCGGGCAAGATCAAGGTCACCCCGACGACGTCGCTGCTGACCCAGCGCGACCTGTCACTGGCCTATTCGCCGGGTGTCGCCGCGGCCTGCGACGCGATCGTCGAAGATCCGACGTCGGCCGCCGAATACACGGCGCGCGCCAACCTGGTGGCGGTGATCAGCAACGGCACTGCGGTACTGGGTCTGGGCAATATCGGGCCGCTGGCGAGCAAGCCGGTGATGGAAGGCAAGGGCGTGCTGTTCCAGAAATTCGCCGGCATCGACGTGTTCGACATCGAGGTCGACGAGAACGACCCGGACAAGCTGGTCGAGATCATCGCCAGCCTCGAGCCAACCTTTGGCGGCATCAACCTGGAAGACATCAAGGCACCGGAATGTTTCATCGTGGAGCGCAAGCTGCGCGAGCGGATGAAGATCCCGGTGTTCCACGACGACCAGCATGGCACCGCGATCATCGTCGGTGCGGCGATCTACAACGCGCTGGAAGTGGTCGGCAAGAAGATCGAGGACGTCAAGCTGGCCACCGCCGGCGCCGGTGCGGCGGGCATTGCCTGCCTCGACATGCTGGTGGCGCTGGGGCTGAAGCCGGAAAACATCCTCGCCTACGATCGCGAGGGCGTGTTGTATACCGGGCGCGACCAGCTGGATCCGGACAAGTTGCGTTATGCCCGTGATACCGACAAGCGCAGCCTGGCCGAGATTGTCCAGGGTGCCGACGTCTTTCTGGGTCTCTCTGCCGGCGGCATCCTCAAGCCGGAGATGGTCGCGACCATGGCGGAGCGGCCGGTGATCCTGGCGCTGGCCAATCCGAACCCGGAGATCACCCCGGAAGATGCGAAGCGGGTTCGACCCGATTGCATCATCGCCACGGGCCGTTCGGACTACCCGAACCAGGTCAACAACGCCCTGTGTTTTCCCTATATTTTCCGCGGTGCGCTGGACGTGGGCGCTACCGTGATCAACGAAGCGATGAAGCTGGCCTGCGTGCGCGCGATCGCCGCGCTGGCGCGCATGGAAGCCTCCGATCTGGGTGGAGCCTATGACGGCGACGTGCCGTGTTTCGGCGCCGAGTACCTGATCCCGCGGCCGTTCGATCCACGCCTGCTGGTGGTGCTGGCGCCGGCGGTGGCGCAGGCGGCGATGGATTCGGGCGTGGCCACCCGGCCGATCGCCGACATGGAGGCGTATCGGGAGAAACTCGGCCAGTTCATCTACCGCACCGGCCTGCTGATGAAGCCGGTGTACGAGCGCGCCCGCGCCGACCGCAAGCGGGTCGCCTACGCCGAGGGCGAGGAAGAGGTGGTGCTGCACGCGGTGCAGACGGTGATCGACGAACACATCGCCTTCCCGATCCTGATCGGGCGCCCGGACGTGATCCAGACCCGCATCGAGCGACTGGGCCTGCGCATGCGTGCGGGCGTGGATTTCGAGCTGACCAACATCAATGACGACCCGCGTTTCAACGAGTACTGGCAGCAGTACCACGCGATGACCGAGCGGCGTGGCGTCAGCCCGGCGGCGGCCAAGAACCTGCTGCGTTCGCGGCCGACCCTGATTGCCGCGCTGATGGTCGAGCGTGGCGAGGCCGATGCGATGATCTGCGGCCTGGTCGGGCGCTACCACAAGAAGCTGGGCTACCTGCGCAGCGTGTTCAGCCTCGATCCGGGCGTGCAGTGCACCTCGGCGCTGAGCGGTGTGCTCAACGACAAGGGCGCCTGGTTCTTCCTCGACACCCATGTCCAGTGCGACCCCACCGCCGAGCAGATCGCCGAGGCGACGATGCAGGCCAGCTACCGGCTCAAGCGCTTCGGCATCGAGCCCAAGGTGGCATTGCTGTCGCACTCCAACTACGGCAGCCACGACAATCCCAGCGCGGCGAAGATGCGCAAGGTGTGGCAGATCCTGAAACAGCGTGCACCAAAGCTGGAGATGGACGGCGAAATGCAGGCCGATACCGCCTGGGACGAGGCGCTGCGCCTGCGCATGTTCCCGCACACCACGCTGAGCGGCCGTGCCAACCTGTTCGTGATGCCGAACCTGGATGCGGCCAACATCGCCTACAACATCGTGCGGGTGATGACCGATGGCGTGGCGATCGGGCCAATCCTGATGGGTCTGAACAAGTCGGCGCACATCCTCACCCCGGCCTCGACTCCCCGGCGCGTGGTCAACATGACCGCCGTGGCTGCGGTGGATGCACAGATCCGTGCTGCACAAGGCGAGCGGCGCGGCTGAGGCAGTCGCTCGACAGTGGCGTTTGCGGTCAGACAAGAGACGCAGCTTGCCAGGAAGGTGCCGGATGAAGGGAATTCTGCAAAGGCGGCAGGCGGCGAAGCGCGTTGCGCCGCTTTGATGGCTCGTGGGCCTGCTGAATCAGGCGGGTTTCTGACGGCAATCGGCACGCGCCAGGCGGATTGATCCATGCGGCGAATCCGGTTTGCCACCGCCGATCCTTCGCTACCGGGTGCATCGTGCGTTCGACTCGGCAAGCTATCGGGAAAATGGCCGGGTCATTGCGCGTTGCCTGGTTGAGGCATTGCACGCGCATGGTGTGGTGCTGAAGCATCTGAAGGTGCTGGATTTTGCCTGCGGGCCGGGCCGGGTCATCGCCGAACTGGCCGGCGCGACCGCGTCCTGCACCCTGCATGGATCGGATATTGACGCGCAGGCTATCGCATGGGCGTCGCAGCACCTGTCCTCGCTGGCGCCATTCTCGACCAATACCACGTCGGCACCTGCCAATTATCCCGACGACACGTTCGACGTGATCTACAGCGTGTCGCTGTTCACTCACCTGGACGAAGCCGCGCAGGACGAGTGGCTGGCAGAAATGCGGCGCCTGCTCAAGCCCGGCGGAGTGCTGCTGGCCACGACCCATGGCCGCTTCACCATCGACAGCTGTGCACCGGCCGAGTGCCTGCACCAGCAGCGCGACGGCATCGTCTACCAAACGGATCGCAAGGGTCGCTTCAAGGTGGACGGTCTGCCCGATTTCTACCAGACCACGTTCCACACGATGGATTACGTACGGCGTCACTGGGGGCGATATTTCGCCATCGTCGAGCATGTCGAGGGTGGCCTGAACGGGCATCAGGATCTGGTTGTGATGCGCCGGCCTGCCCTGGCCGGAGCAGCGCTCGCGGATTGAGTGGTTTGATGCATGCCGGCGTGGCACGAGGCGCATCCATGCGCGGGCGCATGGATGCGCCATTGGCGGCCATCCGGGCAGGCAGCTAAACTCAACGGCTGTCGCCCGCAGCCCCGACGGCGCGAATCCCTTTCAGGCACGTCACGGTGCCGTGGAGAACTTCATGGATCAGCTCGACGATATCCTCAACCAGGACATCGACCCCACCGAAACCCGTGAGTGGGTGGATTCGCTCGATGCAGTGATCCAGCACGACGGTACCGAGCGCGCCCACTTCCTGCTGGAGCGCATGGTCGATACCACGCGCCGCTCGGGCGGTTACCTGCCGTTCGACCCGACCACCGAGTACGTCAATACCATTGCGCCGGCGAACGAGGCCAAGAGCCCGGGCGACGCGGCGATGGAATGGCGCATCCGTACCCTGATCCGCTGGAACGCGATGGCGATGGTGGTGCGCGCCAACCGCAAGCCAGGCGAACTGGGCGGGCATATCGCCAGTTTCGCTTCTTCGGCGACCTTGTACGACGTCGGCTTCAATCATTTCTGGCGCACGCCTTCGGCCGATCACCCGGGAGATCTGGTATTCCATCAGGGTCATTCCAGCCCGGGCATCTATGCACGTTCGTTCCTCGAAGGTCGCCTGGCCGAGGATCAACTCGACCTGTTCCGCATGGAAGTGATGGGCAAGGGGCGTGCGTTGTCCTCGTATCCGCATCCGTGGTTGATGCCGGACTACTGGCAGGTGCCGACGGTGTCGATGGGTCTGGGTCCGATCCAGGCGATCTACCAGGCGCAGTTCTTCAAGTATCTGGAGCACCGCGGTCTGGTGCCGAAGAGCGATCGCAAGGTCTGGTGTTTCCTCGGTGATGGTGAAACCGACGAGCCGGAGTCGCTCGGTGCGATCTCGCTGGCTGGTCGCGAGGGATTGGACAACCTGATCTTCGTGATCAACTGCAACCTGCAGCGGCTGGATGGCCCGGTGCGCGGCAACGGCAAGATCATCCAGGAGCTGGAAGGCGCATTCCGTGGCGGTGGCTGGAACACGATCAAGCTGGTCTGGGGCAGCTACTGGGATCCGCTCCTGGCGCGCGATCACAAGGGCGTGCTGCGCAAGCTGATGATGGAGACGGTGGATGGCGAGTACCAGGCCTACAAGGCGTTTGGTGGCGCCTATACGCGCGAGCATTTCTTCGGCAAATACCCGGAGACGCGCGAGATGGTCGCCAACCTCAGCGACGACGATATCTGGCGCCTGAACCGCGGCGGCCACGATCCGCACAAGGTCTATGCGGCTTATCACCAGGCTATCCATACCAAGGGCATGCCCACCGTGATCCTGGCCAAGACGGTCAAGGGCTACGGCATGGGCCTGGGCTCCGGCGAATCACAGAACCCGACCCACCAGCAGAAAAAGCTGGATGAGGACTCGGTGCGGCATTTCCGCGACCGCTTCCAGATCCCGATTCCGGACGACAAGCTCAAGGATGTGCCGTACTACCACCCGGGCAAGGACTCGGCGGAAGTGCAATACATGCTGGAGCGGCGCAAGGCGCTGGGCGGTTTCCTGCCGCAGCGTCGGCGCAAGGCGGATGCCACGCTGAGGGCGCCGGAGCTGGCCGCATTCGAGCAGATCACCAAGGGCACCGGCGAGCGCGAGATCTCCACCACCATGGCCCTGGTGCGCGGCATCAACCTGCTGCTGCGCGACAAGCAGCTGGGTGAGCGCGTGGTACCGATCGTCGCCGACGAGGCACGCACCTTCGGCATGGAGGGCATGTTCCGCCAGATCGGCATCTACGCCCCGTTCGGGCAGAAGTACACGCCGCAGGATTCCGATCAGCTGCTGTACTACCGCGAAGACCAGAAGGGTCAGGTGTTGCAGCAGGGCATCAGCGAGGCCGGCGGCATGGCCTCGTGGATGGCGGCGGCGAGCAGCTATTCGATCAGCAACCAGGCGATGCTGCCGTTCTTCATCTACTACTCGATGTTCGGTTTCCAGCGCATCGGCGACCAGTGCTGGGCGGCGGGCGACATGCGCGCGCGCGGCTTCCTTGTCGGCGGTACGGCGGGACGCACCACGCTCAACGGCGAAGGCCTGCAGCATGAGGACGGCCAGTCGCATCTGATGGCTGGCGTGATCCCGAACGTGAAGGCGTACGACCCCACCTTCTCGTACGAAGTGGCGGTGATCCTGCAGGACGGCGTGCGCCGGATGATGCAGGAGCAGGAGGACATCTACTACTACATGACCGTGATGAACGAGAACTACAGCCATCCAGACCTGCCTGCAGGCAGCGAGGAAGGCATCATCAAGGGCATGTACCTGTTCCGCGACGGCGGAGCGTCGGTTAACGGCAAGGGCAAGGCGAAGACCAAGGTGCCGTGCGTGCAGTTGCTGGGTTCGGGCACGATCCTGCGCGAAGTAATCGCTGCCGCCGAACTGCTGGAGAAGGACTTCGGCGTGTGCGCGGACATCTGGTCGTGCCCCAGCTTCAGCGAGCTGCGTCGTGACGGCTTCGATGCCGAACGCTGGAACCGCCTGCATCCGGAGGCCGAGCCGCGCGTGCCTTACGTCACCGGCCTGCTTCAGGGGCGTCAGGGTCCGGCGATCGCCGCCACCGACTATGTGCGTGAATTCGCCGATCAGATCCGTGCCTTCATGCCCGATGGCATGCGCTACACCGTGCTGGGCACCGACGGCTTCGGTCGCTCGGACACGCGTGCGCACCTGCGCGAATTCTTCGAGGTCGATCGCTACTGGATCGCCCATGCGGCACTCGCGGCACTGGCGAAGGACGGCAAGATGAATCCCAAGGACGTCAGTCGCGCGATCAAGGAATACAGGCTCGATCAGGACAAGCCGAACCCGTTGACCGTCTGAGGTTGCCGGGCGGCCATGGCAGGCAGCATGGCCGCGTGATGGCGGCCATGCTGATCGTGTCAACCGGTCAGCGCCATCGGCACCGCGGTCAGCGGCGCCGATGGCATGAAATACCTGATCAGGTCCGGTACCGGCAGCGCAGCAGGGCGGACTTTGCCGCCGTGCGCACAGCGCCGGGACACCCCGTGGGCTCGACGCTTACTCGTCGTCGCTGCGAAACGCGCGACGCAGCAGCAGAAACGCGCCGATGGTGCCGACGACGATCGCCGCGGTTGCCGCCGGGTGACGGTTGACATGGCGGCGCAGGCGGCGGTACTGGTAGTTCGCTTCGTCGGCGAAATCCTCGGCGGCATGCGACAGCTGCCGGCCATAGTCCGCGCTGCGCTTGCCGAAGCGCTCGTTGATGCGGCGACGACCGCGTTCGAGCAGGCTGTGTGCGCTGTTGCCCGCTTCGCTGGCATAGTGGCGCACATGTTCACCGGCGTGTTCGGCGGTGTCGCGAATATGGCGCTCGATATCACGGTTGCGCATGCGTGCTCTCCTTCGATCAGGGCACACAGGCTGCCAATGTGGCCGTGATCAAGGCGTAAATGGCTTGGCCGGCCGCCCCGCGTTCAGCCGCCAAGCCGGTATGGGCCGCCTTGCTCAAGCGCGCGCCGATATGCCGGTCGCGCATGAATGCGTTGGAGGAAGGCGCAAAGGCGTGGATGGCTGTCGCCCCCCAGGCCGCCGCGGGCGGCAAACGCCTCCAGTGGAAAACTGAGCTGGATGTCGGCGGCGCTCAGCGCATCGCCGACGAACCATTCGCGTTCGCCCAGCTCGCCTTCCAGATAATCCAGGTGCAGTTTCAATTGCGGGTCGGTGAAGTTGCGGTCGACCTTGTCGGCGATGCTCCTGGCGATCGGCCTGGCGAAAAACGGCGCTGGCGCCGTCCTGACCCGGTTGAGTACCAGCTTCAGCAGCAGCGGAGGCATCGCCGAGCCTTCGGCGTAGTGCAGCCAGTAGCTGCAGCGCAGCCGTTCGGGCGTACCTGCCGGCGGCAGCAGGCGCCCTTCGCCGTACCGCCCGGCAAGGTATTCGATGATTGCTCCGGATTCAGCCAGGGTCAGCTCGCCGTCGCTGAGCACGGGCGACTTGCCCAGCGGGTGGATCGCGCGCAGTTCCGCCGGAGCCAGCATGGTCTTCGGATCGCGCTGGTAGCACTTGATCCGGTACGGCACGCCGAGCTCTTCGAGCAGCCAGAGAATGCGCTGCGAGCGCGAGTTGTCGAGGTGGTGGAGGGTGATCATGGCGCGCCGCCGGAAAGCCCTGCCGGTGATGGATCCGAACGGAATTCGCGTCGGATCGGTGCACTGTGCAGACGCTTGATGATCCAGCCGAACAGCACGCTGAAGCCGATCGACATCACGGCGCCAAGCACCTGGATCGCCAGCATGACTCCACCCATGCTGGCGTCGAACTGCGTCGGCGCGCTGGCGGGCCACGACATCGCCTGCTGCATCGAGCCCATGAACCACCACTGCAGCCCCAGGCCAGCCAACTGGTAGACGATGGCAAAGGCCATCAGTCCGATGAACAGCCGCCGCGCCCAGTCGCGTCGCAGCAACAGGCCGATCGCCGCGGTCAGGGTGATGATCGACAGCAGCAGGAATCCGCGGAAGAACCAGATCACATGGGCGAACATCCAGCCCATCGACGCCGGCATGTTCGACGGCAGCGGTTGGGCAGACAGTTGCTGCTGCAAGGTCGGTACAAACAGCAGCTGCAGCATCACGTTTTGAAGCACGCCGATCAGCGTGGCGAAACCGGCGAGGCAGACGAAGATCCAACCCAGCACATTGATGAAACTGGAGCGGGCGGCCGGCATGGGCGGCGGCAGGGACATCGCGCAAACCTCGTCGGCGGAATGGGTTCAGCATGCTGGATCGACCCCGCGCTGGCAACGGCAGCGTGAGGCCGAGGCAACTTCTATGGCTCGAGCGTGGCGGTACGCGACAGCGTCGACACGCCGTGTTCGTCAAAGGCCTCGACCGCCACCACGTAGCGGACGCCCTTGTTCAGCGAGCTCAGAACCAGTCTCGTTGGCTGGTCGGCGAAACGCTGCCAGGTTTCGTGCAGGCGATCGGCAGACAGGCCGCAACGCACGTTGTCGCCGACTGCGCCAGACACCGCCTTCCATCTGATCTCGGCATCGCGCGTGTCGGGCAGGCGGCGCGCACTGACCAGCACCGGCGCCGCGGGCAACGGACCGTCGGCATGGCCGAACACGCGCAAGCCGGCGATCGCCAGGGTTTTTGCGCCAACGTGCACGTGCACGTAGCGGATGCAGCGCACCCGCGCCGGGTATTCGAGTTGGACATAGGCATCGGCATGATCGCGAGTGTCGTGCGAGTGATCGGCCAGGCGGTTCCCGTGTCGGCCGTCGCGGGAGCCTCCCAGCATGCGGCGGGTGACGATGTCGGGTGCATCGTCGTAGCGGCCGGAGTGGACGTCGGCGTAGTTGATCTGCACCGCGCATACCGTGCGCAGACCACCGAGGTCGACGGTGAGGGTCTGCCCCGGCGTATTCGCCGCAGCCAGCCAGAAGGTGCGCGGGTTCTCGTCCGTGGCGTCGTCGGCCGGGTGACCCGACACGCTGGATGAGGCGTGGGCATGCGTGTGACAGGACAGCAGCATCCAGCCGGTGAAAGTGCTCTCGCCCTCGCGCAGGCGATGGTCAGGCATGCGCTGCGGATAGTCGCCGAAGCGGGTATCGACCCACATCCGCCGACATATACGCCGGTGGCATCAACATTGTATTCGGTGCCGGGCGCGCCATGTTGCAGGTAGTAGCGGTCGCCGCGGCATTTCATTCAGGCACTCTCGACGCAGGGTGCAATGCTGCTGTCACCGTGATTCTTTTGACGCAGTGGTGATCATGCGGCGGCTCCCCGCGATGGGTCGCGTCAATGGATATCTGCCGCCGCAGCGTCCTGCGCGGCGGCTTCCACGTGCAGTTGCTGGCGCCGACGCAGACCCGGAAACATCGCCATCCACAGGCCGACCACGGCCAGGGTGCCGATGCCGCCGATCACGGTGGCGCCGACCGCACCCA
>JAJXYE010000382.1:0-348 GCA_021780735.1 Pseudomonadota bacterium
CGATGGCGACGAACGCGGGCATGAGCAGTCCGTCCCCCATGGTCGGGTCCAGGCCGAGTTGTCCGGCCGCCAGGATGCCGGCCACGCCGGCGAAGATGATGCCGATGACGAAGTTCGCGCTGCGCAGCAGGTAGATGTTGACGCCCATGGCGGACACGGTTTCCAGGTCGGCATTGCCGGCGCGGATGCGGATGCCCAGGCGCGTGTAGCGCAGGATGGCGAACAGCACGCCCGTACCCACCAGCGCCACCGCCACCACGAACACCCGGTAGCCGGTGAGGAAAAAGTAGGTCTGGCTCAAGGGGTGCCCGAGGGCTTCGGGAATGGCCAGCGGCACGCCGGTCGCAC
>JAJXYE010000382.1:358-3022 GCA_021780735.1 Pseudomonadota bacterium
GCACCCCAGATGGTGCGGATCATGTCCTGCATGATCATCGCCAGACCGAAGGTCAGCAGCAGGGAATACAGCGGGTCGCGCTTGTACAGGCGGCGGATCAGGAATACTTCCACCACGAGACCCAATGCGCCGGCCAGCAGCGGCGCCACCAGCAGCGCCCCCCAGAAGCCCAGATGCGGCACCAGGCTGTAGGCGAAATACGCCGCCAGCGCCATGAAGGCGCCCTGGGCGAAGTTGATGGTGTTGTTCAGGCCCAGGATCAGGGCCAGGCCGAGTGCCAGGAGTGCGTAGAACGCACCCGTGATCAGCCCATTGAAGGTGTTGAAGACAAGGACGAGATTCAAGGCGAAGCCTCCGGTCCATCAAGACGGGAACCCGCGACGGGGGCCGTTCTCGCCCCCGTCGCGGCCTATGGGCGAACCGGAGTCAGGCGCGCGGCAGAACGCAACCGGTCTGGGACGGCGGCAGCGCCAGCTGTGCGCCCGGCACGATGGACGACACCTCGAACAGGTTCGGATAGGTGCCCGTCTGGATCACGTGTCCGGGGAACATCCCGATCATGAGCTGATGGTCTTCCGCGCGGTAAGCCGGGGCGCCCGGCTGCAGCGCGATCTCGGGTGGCAGCACCAAGCCTTCCATGGCCTTGACCACTTTGGCCGTCTCGGTGGACTTAGCGCGCTCCACGGCCAGGCGGATCGCATGGGTGGTGGCATAGCCGAACCAGACGCGGGCGGTCGGATACTCGCCCTTGTTGGCGGCGGCGAAGCGCTTGACGAAATCGGCCACGTGCGGCGTCTTGGGCTGGTTCCAGTACCACTCCATGGTCCACCAGCCGTAGCGCGCCGCCTCGGGCAGGGCCTGCGCCTGCTCGAGCTCGAACAGGGCGCCGCCCACGGCGATGTCCTTGTTGATGCCGAACTGGGCGATCTGCTTCATGCAGTTGACCTGGTCGTTGCCGGCCAGCAGCAGGCACAGCACCTGGGGTGCCTTGGCTTTCACGTCGATCAGATAGGACGAAAAATCGGTCGCGCCCACCGGCACCAGGGCGCTCCCGACGACCGTTCCACCGACCCGCTTCAACTGGGTCGTGTAGTCGGCCTGCTCGGACTGGCCGAAGGCGTAGTCGGTGGTCAGGAAGTACCACTTCTTGCCGAATTTTTTGTACAGGGTCTCGAAGTCCCCGGCGGTCAGCATCCAGGTGGTCGAGCAGGTGCGGAAGGTGGTGGACTTGCAGTCCTTTCCGGTCAGGCTGTCGACGTGGCCTCCGGTGCACACGAAAAGCTTGTTGTGCTGGTTGGCGAATTGCGACACCGCCAGCGACGAGGCCGAGTTCACCGTGCCCATCAGGAAGTCGACCTTGTCCTGGCTCACCAGCCGCGACACCTTGTCGACGCTGGTGCCGGGGTTGCCGGCACCGTCTTCGACCAGGAGCTGCAGCGGCCGCCCAAGAATGCCGCCGGATTTGTTGATCTCGGCCTCGGCGAATTGGGCGCCCTTGATTTCGCTGTGGCCCAACGCGGCGAAGGTGCTGGTGATCGGATCGACCATGCCGATCTTGATCGGTGTCTCGCTGGCGCCCCAGCTCGGCCTGGGTTGCGCAAGCAGCGTACTCAATCCCGCTGCGCCGGCGATCTTCAGAAAGTCGCGCCGGTCGAAATCGTCCTTGGGCTTGTCCTGTTCATGCATGGTTCAGTCTCCTTCGTCTTTGTGCTCGTTCGTTGTCATCATTCATGCCATTCGGCGTCGCTGATCCTAAGCCCGGAACCCTGAAACGCAAATAAGGAGTAGCTCGGTCAGGAAAAACAAAATGCAACTTTCGTATGTAAATGCAAGGTCACTGACACCTAAAATCCGGGTTATCCCGCGCATTTCGGCACGAATTTTTGATCACCAGGATTGGGATCAAAACACTACTGCCAAAAATGCAGGGAATGGCAGACGATCCAAATTCCCAAGCATCGAACCGGGATGGAATCCACGGTCTCGCGCCCACCCCTAGAGCAAGTCGCGCAATCTGTACCAGAGCATGCCCAGGACCAGCGCGGGTGTACGCAGCAGGTCTCCGCCCGGAAACGGGCGATGGTGCAGGCGGGTAAACAGGTCGAAGCGTTCAGCCTGACCTGCGATCGCCTCGGCAGCCAGTTGCCCGGCCAGGCCGGAGAGGGCCAGGCCGTGGCCGGAGAAGCCTTGCAGGTAGTAAATATCCGATGCCAGCCGGCCGAAATCGGGCGCGCGGTTCATCGTGATGTCGACGAATCCGCCCCAGGCGTGGGTGACCGCGACATCGCCGAGTTGCGGGAACACCCGCAGCATGCCGCGGCGCATGGTGGCTGGAAGATCCTGCGGCGACACGGTGGAATAGCTGACGCGGCCGCCGAACAACAGACGGTCGTCGCTGGACAATCGGTAGTAGTCCAGCACGAATTGGGTGTCGCACACCGCCGCGCGCGACGGTATCAGGCGGTCGGCGCGCGCGGCCCCCAAGGGTTCGGTGGCCATGATGTAGGTGCCCACCGGCATGATGCGCCGTGCCAACCGTGGCGCGACGGCCCCCAGGTTCGTATTGCCGGCGAGCAGCACGGCGTCGCAGCGCACTTCGCCCCGCGCTGTGCGCACGCGCGCCCTGCCGCCGCCGTCAATCCTCACGTCGAGCGGCGGCGAAGC
>JAJXYE010000380.1 GCA_021780735.1 Pseudomonadota bacterium
TCCGGCGTCGCTGCGCAACGAAATGGCCAGCGACTTCCGCCGCGTCGAGGCCATGCTGGCACGGCTCGAACGGGGCGAACTGCATGCAGCGGTGTTCGGCCGCGTGTCCACCGGCAAGTCGGCCCTGGGCAACGCGCTGCTGGGCCGCGCCGCCTTCCGTGTCGGCGTACTGCACGGCACCACCAGCGATGCCGAACACGCCACCCTCGACGAGGCGCGACACGATGGCCTGGTGCTGATCGACACCCCCGGCATCAACGAACTCGATGGCGAAGCGCGCGAGCAGCTGGCATTCGAGGTGGCCGAAGTCAGCGACCTGGTGATCTTCGTCTGCGATGGCGACCTCACCCGCGAGGAACTCGATGCCATGAAGACGCTGGCGCTGACCCAGCGCCCCCTGCTGCTGGCGCTGAACAAGGCCGATCGCTACGGTGCCGACGAACTGGCCGACCTGCTCGCGCACCTGCGCCAGCGCGTGGCCGGGCTGGTACGGGCGGAGGACGTGCTCGCGGTGGCGGCGCACCCGGCGGCGCAGCGGCGCATCGACGTGGATGCGCGCGGGCAGGAGCACGCCACCACCCAGACGGTTGCGCCCGACGTCGCCGCGCTGCGCGAACGCCTGCTGACGATCGCCGCGCGCGAGGGCAAGACGCTGGCGGCCATCAATGCCGGACTGCATGCGGGTCGACTCACCGACCAGGTCAGCGCGCGCATCGCACAGACGCGGCAGGCGGTGGCGGCCAGGCTGATCCGTCAGTACTGCCTGGCCAAGGGTGTGGCGGTCGCACTGAACCCGATACCCGTCGCCGACCTGCTTGCCGCCGCCGGACTGGATGCGGCGATGGTGGTGCAGCTGTCGCGCGTGTATGGCCTGCCGCTGACGCGCAGCGAATCCGGCCGGCTGGTGGCGGTGATCTCGGCCCAGCTGGCCGCGCTGATGGGCGCGATCTGGGGCATGCAACTGGTCGCCTCGGCGTTGAAGGGCGTCAGTGCCGGTTTGTCCGTGGTGGTCACCGCGGCGGCGCAGGGTGCGCTGGGCTGGTATGCCACGGTACTGATCGGGCGCGCCGCCGAACGCTATCTGATCGCCGGCAAATCCTGGGGCGAGGCCGGTGCCAAGCGCGCGGTCGCCGACATCGTGGCCAGCCTCGATCGCGATTCGATCCTGCGCGAGGCGCGCGAGGAAATCCTGACAAGGCTGCGGGCGCGCCCGCGCACATAGTGGGATGCCCGATGAACGCGACGACAAGCCGGCAAGGGAAACCCGCCTCGATCGACGCGCCCGCACGGTCAGGATCGGCCGTCTGCGCCAGCACGCCAGGCATCGTGAACCCGCGCCAGTGGATCGCTGAAACGGCGCATCCAGGCCAGCCGCCAGTGGCCGCGATCCAGCGTCCATAGCTCGGCAAATTTGGAAGCTTGCTCCGCGCACGTGCCGGCACCGACAGCGCAAAAGCGCTGCCTGCCGCTGACCAGCGCGCTGTCGTCGCCCACCGCACGCACCGACAGGCTGCCCGCCATCACCTGCCGATGCCGATGGCCGCAGATGCGCTGGCGTGCCTCGATCAGCGGATCGACACGCCCTCCGTCGGGCGTTTCGATGGTGGTACCGGCGAACAGGCTGGCGCGCAGCGCATGCAGGTTGCAGCTGTTGTAGGCGTGGCTCAACGCCGCTTCCCGCGCGGCGAGGGTTCGGCTCAGCCATGAACCATCGGCAGCAGGCCGTGGCGGCGCGGCTGAAGCCGGGCATGCGGTGGCGCTGAGACAGGCAGACAGACCAAACGCGGCAAAACGCCGGGCGGAACGTGTTTTCATGGCATCACTCCTGGGGTGGGGGAATTGCCGGGCACACGGGCCCCTTGCGGCCGTCCGGGGACGGCCACCTTTGCAGCGGAGCGGAATTCGGCGTGGTCAGATCACGGCCGCGGGGAACACCCGGGACGATCGCTGGGGAAGGTCAATCAGCGGTGGCGGAAGGCGCTCTCCAGCGTGCCGTCGGGACCGACCACCAGGGTGACCGTTTCCGTGCCATGCGCGCGCACGACCGAGTAGACGTCATTGCCGAACCGGTTGACCCCGGTGAAGGTGTAGGACTGCACCGGGCCCAGCTCGGCGAGGTACTTCTCGCGCGAGGCCTTCTGCTGGACGCGGATGCGGGCCAGATCGGCGCTCATGCCGACACCGCTGTCCGGATCGCTGAGCAGCAGTCGCAGCGCCTTCAGACTGCCCGGATAAGGCTTCTCCGCCTTGATGCGCGCGGCCAGCGCGGCGTCGATCCGGTCGGCCCCGGCCTTGTCGATGCGCGGCGTGTCCAGCACCGTGCGTCCGTTCATGTCGACAACCATCCGCATCGCCTGGCCGTTGGCATCCATGCTGAAACGCGCGACAGCAGGCTTCCCTTGCACGGCGAACCGGTTCGCGCCCAGGGGAACTGCGTGGAACGGCTTGGGCGCGGCGATCTGTCCGCTGATGTCGATGCTGAGGCCGTTGCCGAAACGCGTCACCGCCACCCGCGAGATCGGGCTGACCCGGTAGAAGCCCACGTAGCGATCCAGCACCGAGGGTGTCAGCGTGACGATACGGTCCGTGCCGGGCGCGGCACCGCCCGGTGGAGTCACCTGCGCCGCGAACACCGCCATGCCCAGCGACACGCACAGCAGCGCCAGGGCCGAGACGCCCGCCCACTTCTTCGGTTTCATCAGCATGAGCCTGATCCGCTGCTCCAGGAAGGAGCCGGACTCGCACATCGCCGGCAGCAGGCCGCTGCGTGACGCCTGGCGCTGGCCCACCTGAATCAGGGTCTCGCAGTACTCGCCGATGTCGCCGCCACCTCGCAGCACGCGGGCATCGCAGTCCACCTCGATGGCGCGACGCAGGCGGCGACACTGCCACCACAGCAGCGGATTCCATGGCATCAGCACCAGCAGCATCACGGCCAGTGCGATCAGGCGTGGATCGCCCGCCTCCAGATGCGAGCGTTCGTGCGCCAGCACCGCGCGCTGCTGCCGCTCCGGTGCCTGCAGCAACCATGCCGGCATCACGATCCGCGGTTGCAGCAGGCCGGCCACTGCCGGCCCCGTGTCGGGCGCGACCAGCACCTGCTCACCGCACAGGGTGGTCTCGGACCAGCCGCGCTTGCGCCGGTGCAGCAGCAGGGAACTGGCCAGCAGCGCGAACAGCATCAGCCATGACGCGCCCAGCCAGCCTGCACGGATCAGCGCGGCGACGCGGTCGGGCGTGCCGTACGGCTGCGCGTCGCCCAGATTGATCAGCAGCGCCGACAGGGGAATGGAGGTGGCATCGCGCAGGGCGATCGGTGGCGGCATGGCGCCGCTCTGCAGCATGCCGGGCAGGCGCAGCGTCACCGACGTGATCAGCGCGGGCAACGCCACTGATCCGGCCAACGCCGCCAGCCAGACCCAGCGCGTGGCGCGGCGACGCACCCGGGCGGCACGTTCCGCGGTCAGCGCCGCCGCACTGAGCGCCGCGGCAACCAGCGTGGCGTAAACCATCCAGGCGATCATTGCGGCTTCTCCTCATCGGCACGTTCGGCCAGCAACTGACGCATGCGGCTGATCTGGTCGGCGCTGAGTTTCTGCTCGGACACCAGGTGCGAGAACAACAGCTCGGCCGAGCCCTTGAACAGCTTGTCGGTCAGATGCTGCACGGCGTTCTTGCGTGCCGCCTGCTGCCTGACGCTGGCAAAGAAGCGATGCCCGCGACCGGCCTCCTCGTGGCCGACATAGCCCTTGGCTTCCAGCGTGCGCAGGACAGTCAGCACCGTGGTGTAAGCCAGCGGATCGGCCAGCCGTTCGCGCACTTCGGCCACGGTCGAGGCGCCGTGCTCCCACAGCGACTGCATCACGTCGGCCTCGCGGTCGGTAAGGGAGATTTTCATGACCTTTGCCCGCCATCTACTAGAGCTGTAGTAGATACTACGGCGAAATCCGCATCTGTCAACTATAGTTTTAGTAGATGGCGGACTTCCCGGTCGAAGGCTGACAACGGCGGCATGCGTGACTCCTGCCAGCCTGACGTGCCCTGGTCGGCCGGGCTACCAGGCTGCCGGCAGGCGCAGAAAGGCCCGCACCGCCGCCGCATCGAACGGCCAGTCCAGCTCGCGCCCATCGACCTGATCACGCAGCACCGGCACGCGCGTGCCGTAGCGCTGCTCCAGCTCGGCGCCATCGTCGACCCACACGCTCTCGAAATCCGGCGCATGCGCCGCCGCCAGCACGGCCAGCGCCAGATCGCACAAATGACAGTCATCGCGCTGGTACAGGATCAGGTCGGACATGCGGCTGCGAATGGCTTGGGGCGCCGCGTAGAATAGCCGGTTATTCCCTGACACTCAGCAGCACGCCCCATGGCCGTAAGCGTATTTGACCTGTTCAAGATCGGCATCGGCCCGTCGTCCTCGCACACGGTGGGGCCGATGCGCGCCGCCGCCCGCTTTGCCGAACGCTGGCTGGAAGAAAAGGGTGTGCTGGATCAGGTCGTGCGGGTGCAGGCCGAACTGTTCGGCTCGCTGGCACTGACCGGCCGCGGCCACGGCACCGACAAGGCCGTGCTGCTGGGCTTCGAAGGGCAGCACCCGGACACGGTCGACCCCGACCAGATTCCGCAAACGCTGGAGCGGATCCGCAGCACGCGGCGCCTGTGTGTACTGGGCAAGCGCGAGATCGCCTTCGACGAAAAGCGCGACCTGATTTTCAACAAGCGCCAGAAGCTGCCGTTCCACACCAATGGCATGCGCTTCAGCGCCTGCGACGCCGACGGCAACGAACTGGCCAGCCGCGACTACTACTCGGTCGGCGGCGGCTTCGTGGTCAACAATGACGAGGCCGCCGAAGACCGCATCGTCGCCGATACCACCGAACAGCCCTACCCGTTTTCCAGCGGCGACGAGATGCTGGCGCTGTGCAAGCAGCACAACATGACCATCGCCCAGTTGATGCTGGCCAACGAAAGCGTGTGGCGTCCCGAGGCGGAAACGCGCGCCGGTCTGCTGACCATCTGGCAGGCGATGCAGGACTGCGTCGCACGCGGCCTGCGTTCGCCCGGCACCCTGCCCGGCGGCCTGCACGTGGGCCGTCGCGCCCCGGCCATGCTCGACGATCTGCGCAACCAGCCCGAAGCCGCCCTGCGCGATCCGCTGACCATCCTCGACTGGGTCAACCTGTACGCGCTGGCGGTGAACGAGGAAAACGCCGCCGGTGGTCGCGTCGTCACCGCGCCCACCAACGGCGCCGCCGGCATCGTGCCCGCGGTCGGTCACTACTACCTGCGCTTCTGCCCCAAGGCGAACGACGACGGCATCATCGAATACCTGCTGACCGCCGCCGCGATCGGCATCCTGTACAAGGAAAATGCCTCGATCTCCGGCGCCGAAGTCGGCTGCCAGGGTGAAGTCGGCGTGGCCTGCTCGATGGCCGCCGGCGGCCTCACCGCCGCCCTCGGCGGCAACGTGATGCAGGTGGAGAACGCCGCCGAAATCGGCATGGAACACAACCTCGGCCTCACCTGCGACCCGATCGGCGGCCTGGTGCAGATCCCCTGCATCGAGCGCAATGCGATGGGTTCGGTCAAGGCGATCAACGCCAGCCGCATGGCCCTGAAAGCCGACGGCAAGCATCGCGTCTCGCTGGACAAGGTGATCAAGACGATGCGCGATACCGGGCGCGACATGAAGGACAAGTACAAGGAAACCAGTCGCGGCGGTCTCGCCGTGAATGTGATCGAGTGCTGAGAACCCGTCAGGCCGCGGCGCGCCCGCGGGCAACAAGGCGGAGCTTCGGGCACCGACATCGCCCGAGAACCCTTGGTTGCAGGCCCCCGCAAAGTCGTCAGCGGATGCCCACGCCTTCGATGCCGACGCTGCCTACCTCGTCAAACCCCGCCAACTCCGCGAACCTGCTTCCCCTCTGCGCATAGTCCCTGAACTGGTCAAAGCTCGGCGCGCCGGGTGACAACAGGATCACCCCGCCTGCCGGCGTCAGCGTCTTCGCCTCGACCACAGCGTCGGCGAGCTGGTCGACCAGCGCCAGCGGACACGCCACATCGGCACCACGCAACGCCTCGGCAATGCGTCCGCCATTGGCGCCCATGCAGACGATCGCGTGCGGCGGCGCCTTGCGCACCGCCTGCACGAACGGCGTCCAGTCCAGACCCCGGTCGTGGCCACCGACCAGCACGCTCACCGCACGACCCTGCACGCTCTGCAGTGCGGCCAGGGTGGCCAGCGGCGTGGTGCTGATCGAGTCGTTGATCCAGTCCCGGCCGTCGTGCTGGCCCAGTGGCTGCAGCCGATGCGGCAATGGACGGAACGTGGCCAGGGCGGAGGCCGCCGCCAGCGCATCCATGCCCACCGCCGCGAGTGCAGCCAGGGCGGCGCAGGCGTTCAGCGCGTTGTGCAAGCCGGGCGCTGCCAGTTGGTCGAGCGGAAAAACCTCCTGGTCGCCACGCCGGATCCAGCCATTGGCCACGTGCCAGCCGTGCGGATGGCCGAACAGCAGTCGATGCGGATGTTCCCGGGTACGCTCCAGCAACATCGGCTGCAGCGCGCTGATCAGCAACTGCCCCGCCACGTCCGCCAGCTTCAGTTTGTCCTCGACGTAGCGCTCGCGCGAGCCGTGCCAGTCCAGGTGCTCCTCGTACAGGCTGGTGATCACGCCCAGTTCCAGCGGGCCGGCCTCGCCGGTCTGGAAGCTGGACAGCTCGATCACCCACAGATCGGCCTGCTGCCCATCCAGCTCCAGCAGAGGCAGGCCGATATTGCCGGCCAGCGCGGTGCGCACACCCAGCGCCCGCGCCAGATGGGCGAGCATGGCGCTGGTGGTGCTCTTGCCCTTGGTGCCGGTCACCGCGATCACGCGGGCCTGCGGGTTTTGTGCAAACCACAGCGCGGTGCCGGAGGTGACCGCTACACCCTGCGCCTGCGCGGCGAGCAGCGCGGGCTTGTAGGCGGAAATGCCGGGCGACTTCAGCACCACCTCGAAGCGGGCCAGCGCCGCGGAATCGGGCTCGCTGCCGATCACGTCCAGTGCGGGATCGAACGCGCGGGCGGCGTCAACCTCGGCGGCGGCGCAGAACAGGGTGAAAGGCTGCGCCGGATGCTGCTGGCGCAACGCGGCGAGCGCGGCGCGGCCCTCGCGACCAAAACCCCAGATCGCGACGCGCTTGCCGCGGAGCTCGGCTATGCGCATACGCCGGCCATCAGCCAATGGCCGCCAGCGCCGCTTGCAGCCGCGCGGGAACGCGGTGCTCCGCAGCCGGCTGCAGCCAGGGCTCCAGCGCCAGTTGCGAGGCGTCGAGCTGCGGCAGGATCTCGCTGCGGAAACGCGCGACCACGGCGTCCTCCTGCCACTCCGGACGCTGGCTCAGCGCGTACATGGCGGCGCGCGCCTCGGCGCCTTCGCCCACGCATTCGAACGGCTTGTGGTCCTGGTATTCCAGCAGCGCGTCGAAGCCGGCCATCTGCGTCTCGTCGTCGAGCAGGTTGCGGCCGAAGATCGACAGCAGCCGCGGCTTGGGCAGGAACGGCGCCAGCGCCAGGAACACGAAGTGGCATTTGGGACACTGCCCGCACCAGCGATCGGCCGGCTTGGGGCCGAGCAGCCTGAAGTTGCGGTTGCAGCTGGAGAAGCCGTCGAAGTACGGCGTCAGTTTCGCAAATGCGCGGGTGATCGCCAGCTCCGAATACGGCCGCAGCAGCGAGCAGTAATCGAGGTCGGCGGCCACGTGCGAGTGCAGCCAGTTGCCCAGCAACTGCTCGAACGCGTAGCCCTTGCTCCACTGATGGTTGACCTGCTGCCCCTGGTATTCCAGCGTGGCCGCCGAGGCGGAACGCTCGTTGGCGAACGCAATGGAGTCATAGCCATACAGGATCGCCGCCACGGCCAGGATCGCCGAGTTCACCGCGGTCACCGGGATATGCCCGTTCCAGGCACCCTGCCGGTTCAGCTCGAACAAGCCCGGCGCCAGCTCGCGCTCGATGTTCAGCGTGGGCAGGCCGGTGCGCTCGGCGCAGGCCGCGATCAGTGCGGAATGGCCGACCCATACCGCGGTCGCCTCACCGCCGATCGACTTGATCGCCTCCACCGCCACCAGCGAATCCTTGCCGCCACCGATGGGAACCAGGGTGCGTCTGGGCAAGTCCAGGCTCGCTGCCGGCGCCGGCGTGTCGGCACCGCGCGCGAAGGCCATGCGTCCGCGCAGGTCCATGCCGTTGCGATAGGCGAACTCGGCCAGGCCGTGCAGGTACAGCGCGTCGAGCAGGTCGGCCGTGGCATCGTCGAGCGGACCATCGGCCAGCTCGATCTTCGGTGGTACGCCGGCCTTGTAGTAGCTGACCCCGGCAATCAGGTGCAGCAGCTTCAGCGCCGCATCGAACGCGGCCAGGCGCGCGGCGGGGATCGCCGGCGCCTGCGGGAAGCGGATCGTCTCGACCAGCTCCGCACCATCGTCGAACGCATAGGCCAGCTCGGCCACGCCATCGGCGTAGCTGGCGCGGGTGAAACGGAACACCTGGGTCAGGCGCGGTTGCATCGTTGTGGTCACAGGCATCGGTCTCCGCGCATTTACCCCCTCTCCCCCGCGGGGAGAGGGCTGGGGTGAGGGGCCGGGCTTGCGAGGGAAGCCAGGATCACCGTAAGCACGCCTTCAATATCCATCAATACGTCATTGTTCCAGAAACGCAGCACGCGGTATCCCCCGGCTTGCAGATGTCGCGTGCGGCGCTCGTCATGATTCAGCTGATCGGCATGCTGGCCGCCATCCGGCTCGACGATCAACATGCTGCCGGGGCAGACGAAATCGACGTTGCAGTGGTCGATTTCGTGTTGGCGGCGGAATTTGTGACCGCACAGTTGCCGGTTTCGCAGGTGACGCCAGAGTTTTTGCTCGGCGTCCGTCATTTTCTGGCGCAGTCCGCGCGCCCGATCCACGTGCTGGCATGTGATCCTTGAAGGCGCTCCTTTGGCGTTGGTTTGTGCCGGCGTGGCCCCTCACCTCAATCCTCGGCAAATGCTCCATGCATTGCCCTACCTCCTGCATCCATGCAGTCGTCTCCCCGGAAGGGAGAGGAAGCAGGGCGTCACTCGATGATGATCTCCTCGGCCTCGTCGCGCATGTTGTAGGGCGAGGACATCACCTTGCCGTAGGCACCGGCCTGGGCGATCAGCATCACGTCGCCTTCCTGCGCCTCGGGCAGGCGGCGGTCGCTGCCCAGCACATCGCCGCTTTCGCAGATCGGGCCGACCACCTGGTACAGCGCCGTGGCCGGCTGGTCGAGTCGGCTGAGGTTGACGATCTCGTGCCAGGCCTCATAGAGCATCGGCCGGACCAGGCTGTTCATGCCGGTATCCAGACCGAGGTAGCGCAGCGCGCCCTTGCCCTTCTGCTGGGTCACCCTGGCCAGCAGCACGCCGGCGTCGGCGACCAGATAGCGGCCCGGCTCCATCCACAGCTGGTAGTGCGGATAAGCCGCCTTGACCTCGCGCAGGGTGCGATCCAGCGCAGCGATGTCCAGCCGCGCCTCGCCCGGATGCGAGGGCACACCGAGCCCACCACCGATATCGATGCAGGCCACGCTGCCGATGCGTTCGGCCAGACTGGCCAGCTGCGCGTAGACCTCGCCCCAGTGCGCTTCGTCGAGAATGCCCGAGCCCAGGTGCGCATGCAGGCCGCGCACGGTGACGCCGTGCGCGTCGGCCAGGCGCAGGAAGCTGTCGAGCTGTTCCACCGGCAGGCCGAACTTGCTGCCGGTGCCGCCGGTGCGCACCTTCTCGTGATGGCCCAGGCCGCGCCCCAGATCCACCCGCAGCACGATCTCGCGACCGCCGAACAGCTCGCCCCAGTGCTCCAGCGGATACAACGAGTCGAGCGACACGGTGGCGCGGGTGGTCAGCGCCCAGGCGTAATCGTCGCGTGGCGCGAAGTTCGGCGTGAACAGCAGCGGCGCCGACTCCGGCACATGCGCCATCACGAACTTGAGCTCGCCCGGCGACACGCACTCGAAACCGAAACCCTGCTCGGCCAACGCACCGAGGATCGCCGGATGCGTGTTCGCCTTCACCGCGTAGTGCAGACGATCCACCGCGGCCAGCGATTTCAGCTCACGCGCCTGATGACGCACGGTCGGCAGGTGATACACGTAACGCGGCGTGGCCGAGGCGCCGATCTCGAGCAGGCGCTGCCGCTCGGCCTCATGCCACCAGGCGGTGGCCGGATCAGGCACGTCTCCCGTGCCGTAGATCGCCTGCCAGCTGGGCCCGAACAGCGCGCTGTCGTCGGTGCGCAACGCGCCTGCGCTGATCAGCAGCTCGTGCAGGTGCGGCAGCAGCGTATCGACGACCTCCTCGTCCACCACGAAGGTCAGGTTCAGATTGTTGGATGACTGCGAAATCATGTGCACGCGCAACTGGCCGAACTCGGCCAGCACACCGGACAGGGTGTGCAACATCGAACGCATGCCGCGACCGACCAGGGTGATCGCGGCACACGGCGCAATCACCTTGACCCGGCACACCCTGGCCAGGTCGGTGGCCAGCGCCGCGATGGCGTCCGAGTCGAGCAGGTTTTCGGTGGGATCGAGCGACACCGTGACATTGGTCTCGGCCGAGCCGATCAGATCCACCGACAGGCCGTGCTGCTTGAACTGGGCGAACACGTCGGCGAGAAAGCCGACCTGCTGCCACATGCCCACCGATTCCATCGAGACCAGGGTGATGCCCTTGCGCGCGCTGATCGCCTTGACGCTGGGTGCATGCGCGCGCACCTCCGGCCCGATCACCGTGCCCTCGAGTTCGGGCCGGTTGGTGTCCTTGATCAGCAACGGCACCCGCGACTCGCGCAGCGGCGAAAGGCAGCGCGGATGCAGCACCTTGGCGCCAGTGGAGGCGATCTCCTGCGCCTCTTCGTAATCGAGCTTCTGCAACAGCCGGGCGCCCGGCACCTGGCGCGGATTGGCGGTGAACATGCCGGCCACGTCCGTCCAGATTTCCACCCGCCGCGCCTTCAGCAGCGCACCGAAATACGAGGCCGAGGTATCCGAGCCGCCGCGGCCGAGCAGCACGGTGCGACCGGCACCGCGTTCCGGGTTTGCCTCACGCGCGATGAAGCCCTGGGTGATGAACACCTCGCCCAGCGTGGCCAGCCGGGCATTCAGCGCCGGATCGGGTCGCGTCTCGACCATCGCCGACAACAGGCGGGTGCGTTCGTTCTGGTTCGGCAGGGCAATCGCGGTGAGGCAGTCGCGCGCATCCAGCCACTGCGTCGGCAGCCCGGTATGCGACAGAAAGGCCGCACCCAGCGCGCTGGACATCAGCTCGCCATGCGCCTGCACCTGCGCCGTCCAGGCCAGCTCGCCCAGCGCCGCCGGACCGTCCTCGGCCAGCTGTGCCAGATCGTTCAGCCGTGCATCGAGCGTATCGGGCATGGCCAGCTGCATGTGTTCCAGCAACTCGTAATGCCGCTGCGCGATCGCCCTGGCCGCCGCCTTGCGCTTGTTCCGTTCGCCCTCGCCACACATCTGTTTCAGTGCATCGGTAATGCCGGTCAGCGCGGACACGACCACCAGTACGCGGGCGCCTTCGGCGCGGCGGCCGGCGACCAGCTCACGGATGTTCTGCCAACGCGGCAGAGTGGCGACACTGGTGCCGCCGAACTTCATCACGATCCAGGGAGCATCCGCGGGCAGCGGTGCAGGTCTGTTCAGGGTCACGGGCTATCGGGCCATGGTTGGGGGAAATTCATCCGCCCAGTGTTGCGCTGCGACAAAATGATTGCAACTGTTCGCCTGCGAATGGCATTTGGACGTTTAGACTTCCATGCTGATGAAGGCCACAGGCAGCGGTGGTGCGAAGTGTGGCTTTATCGGGGAAGTTCGCTGGCAGCAACGAGACATTGATTCAAATCATGGGCGTTCCGTCCTGCTGCGGATGATGAAACGCCCTTGATCTCAAAAAAACCTCAAGGCAGAACCTCAAACCACCATCACCGGAATCTTCCCGATCCGCGCCTGCCACTCCCGCGGCCCGGTCTGATGCACCGAGGTACCGGCCGAATCGACCGCCACCGTCACCGGCATGTTCTCCACCGTGAACTCGTAGATCGCCTCCATGCCCAGATCGGCGAAGCCGACCACGCGCGAGGCCTTGATCGCCTTGGACACCAGATAGGCCGCGCCTCCCACCGCCATCAGATACACCGACTGGTG
>JAJXYE010000067.1 GCA_021780735.1 Pseudomonadota bacterium
ATCGCGAAATCGGCAGCCAGCTTGCCGTGCGCCTTGGCCTGCGCGCACAGCGCATCGAGGAAACGTGCGTCACAGATCGACAACATGGCCTCGATGCATGGGTCGGCATGCGCCCGATCATGCCAGAAGCCCGCCAGCGGCGGCGCATCGACGATTCATCGCCTACACTCGAAACATGATCGACCCGCTGATCCCCTCCACGCCGAACCGACTGCTGGCGGAACAGGCATTGAGCCGCGCCGCCGGGGCCCCCCTGCTCACCGGCAACGCGGTGGAGCTGCTGATTGATGCAGCCGCCAACTACGCTGCATGGCTGGCGGCGATCCGCGCCGCGCAACAGCGGGTGTTGCTGGAGAACTACATCGTCCGCGACGATGAGGTGGGCCGCGAGTTCCGCGACGCCCTGGTCGAGCGCGCGCAGTCCGGCGTGTTCGTGGCGGTGATCGTCGACTGGATCGGTTGCCTGGGCCAGTCGCGCAGCAGCTTCTGGGCTCCGCTGCGCGCGGCAGGCGGCGAGGTACGCGTGTTCAACCCGCCGCAACTGGGCGAGCCGTTCGGCTGGGTCAGCCGGGATCATCGCAAGTTGCTGGTGGTCGATGGTTTGCACGGCTTCCTGTCCGGCGTCTGCATCAGCGCGAAATGGCTGGGCGATCCCACCCGCAACGTGCCGCCGTGGCGCGACACCGGTGTGGCCGTGCGCGGCCCGGTGCTGGCCGAGCTGGAGGCGGCGTTTGCGCAGAGTTGGGGCGCGACCGGCACCAGCCTGCGCGAGCTGCCTGCGCAGCCGCAGCCTGCCGTCGGTGAGGTGGCGTTGCGCCTGATCGCCACCCAGCCGTCGACCGCCGGCATGTATCGGCTCGACCAGCTGATCGCCTCGATGGCGCGCAGGACACTGTGGCTCACCGATGCCTATTTCGTCGGCATCGCACCCTACGTGCAGGCGCTGGTGGCGGCGGCACGCGATGGCGTCGATGTGCGCCTGCTGGTGCCTGGCAGCAGCGATATTCCGGCGGTGGCGGGGATGTCGCGCTCGGGCTACCGGCCGCTGCTCAAGGCTGGCATCCGCGTATTCGAGTGGAACGGCTCGATGCTGCACGCCAAGACCGCGGTGGCCGATGGGCAGTGGGCCCGGGTCGGTTCGTCCAACCTCAATATTGCCAGCTGGCTGGGCAACCAGGAGCTGGACGTGGCGATCGAGGATACCGGCTTTGCTGGCCAACTCGCTGCCCAATACGAACGCGACCTGGCCCATGCCACCGAGATCGTGCTGGCGCCGCGTCGCCGCCCCGGCCGCCGCGAACAGGTGCGAACCAGCGAGGCGCGACCGCCGCGGGTGCGCCGTGGCGGCGGCAGCTCCGGCCGCGCCGCTGCCGGCGCCCTGCGCCTGGCCAACAGCATGGGTACCGTGCTGCGCAATCGCCGCGTGCTCGGCCATGCCTCGAGCGGCCCCTTGTTCATCGCCACCGCGGTGCTGTTCGCACTGGCCGTGATCGCCGCCCTGTGGCCGGCATGGATTGGCTGGCCATTCGCACTGCTGGCTGGCTGGTTCGCCCTCAACCTGGGCATCCGTGGCTGGCGCGTGCGTCGGCGCCGCCAGCGTGCGCTGCGTGAGCTCGACGACGACTGAGTGCTGCTCGCCCTAACTTGAAGCACTCTGTTCGCTTGGTGCCTCAAGCGGATGTTTTACAACAACTTGGTGTACTCGTCATGTTAGGCTCGCAGCCCTATGCATGCGCCATTTGATGACTCCACCCCGCGTCATGTCCTGACCCCCAGTTCGCTCAACCGCCTGGTGCGCGACCTGCTGGGCGATGCCCTGCCGCAGGTGTGGATCGAGGGCGAACTGTCGAATGTGGCCAAGCCCGCGTCCGGGCACCTGTATTTCACCCTGAAGGACAGCGGCGCCCAGGTGCGCTGCGCGATGTTCAAGCTGAAGGCTTCGACATTGCGCTTTCGGCCGGCCGACGGCATGCAGGTGCTGCTGCGCGCCAGGGTCGGCCTGTACGAACCGCGCGGCGAATTCCAGCTGGTCGCCGAATACATGGAACCCGCCGGCGAAGGTGCGCTGCAGCGCGAGTTCGAGCAGTTGAAGGCCCGACTGGAAGCCGAAGGCCTGTTCGAGCCGACCCGCAAGCGCGCCCTGCCCCGATTTTCGCGACGCATCGGGGTGATCACCTCGGCCACCGGCGCGGCGGTACGCGACGTGCTGAGCGTGCTGGCGCGACGCTGGCCGCTGGCCGAGGTCGAGGTGTTGCCGGTGCCGGTGCAGGGGCGCGAGGCTCCACCGGCGATCGTGGCGATGCTGCGCAAGGCTTCCGCCAGCGCTCGCTACGACGTGCTGCTGCTGACCCGCGGCGGCGGCTCGCTGGAAGACCTGTGGGCATTCAATGAGGAGGCGGTGGCGCGGGCGGTTCATGCCAGCGCGGTGCCGGTGGTCTGCGCGGTCGGACACGAGATCGACTTCAGCATCGCCGACTTCGTCGCCGACCTGCGCGCACCGACGCCATCGGCGGCTGCCGAATTGCTGGTGCCCGACGCGGTGGCGATCGAACGCCACCTGCAGCAGCTGCAGCAGCGCATGATCACCCTGCAGCAGCGGCGGCTGCAGGCGAACGCGCAACGACTCGATCACCTGCAGGCGCGCCTGCAGGCGCAGCGACCGCAGGCGCGGCTGGCGCGCGACCACGAAAGGCTGCTGCATCTGCAGCGCCGGCTGGCCACCGTGCTGCGCGAGCAGAGCCAGCGTCGGCATACCCGTCTGGAGCGGCTGCACGCGCGGCTGCTGGCGCAGCACCCGCGCAACCGCCTGTCACTGCTGGCACGCCAACTGGCCGAACACGACCAACGCCTGCGCCGCGCCATCACCCACCTGCTGGAGCGGCAGCAGACCCGACTGCGCCATGCCGGCCACGCGCTGCATGCGGTCAGCCCGCTGGCCACGCTGGAGCGCGGCTACGCAATCGTGTTCGATGCCAACGGCCAGGTGCTGCGTTCGG
>JAJXYE010000415.1 GCA_021780735.1 Pseudomonadota bacterium
GCTGGCGCATGCTGGTCGGCGGCGGGCTGATCCTGGCAGCGATGTATCTGGTGGAGTTGCTGCCGCCGAAGGGGGAGGCGGTCACGGTGCCGGCGGAAGCGGTGCATCACGAGGTGTGAGGGGGGGGGATCTGTGCGATCCGTGCCTCGAAGTGACGGGACTTTTTTCTGTCGTCGGTCGCGAGCAATTGCTTTCGTCGCGATCTATGGTTCAGAGCAGGAGCTTTCGTCCTCCTCCGGAGGGCGAGTCCCTTTCTCTTGCATGGCCCAGATAAAGGAACCAAAGAGAAGGCCACCGGGTGCGTGTGCCATCTATCAAGAATCAATCAGTCGCCACCGCTGTGGTGGTGCTGCAAAGCGGTCGTTGCCAGGACATGGCATGTGCAGTTACAGCACAGCACGGATCCATTGCCTCTGTCCCCTTGCGCTCACAGAAATCATCGCGGCCCTGCAGCGGTGCCATGGATACTTGCTTTCCATAAGCCAGGGCTTCCATAGGCTCAAGGGGCCAGGCGCCAACGACCGCTTCGGCTTGCAAGCGACCGGTCGCCAACCAAGGGTCGCTATCGGCCAGGACACCACAGTCGCGGCCTTTGTCAGGTTGCCAGAAAGCTGCGGCTGACTGTGGTGGCGGCCGACCGTTGCGGCATCAGCCGCGCGTGTCGCTGTCCGGCGTGGTATGCGCGGACGCCTCGAATTGCGGCGGCGGGACTGTTTCCGTGCCATCGCTCCTGTCGCCCAGCAATCGTCTGACGACGACATAGAACAGCGGCACCAGCATGACCCCGAGGACAGTTGCGCCAAGCATGCCGCCGACCACGCCGGTGCCGATGGCGCGGCGGCTGTTGGCGCCGGCGCCAGTCGAAATCGCGAGCGGAAGCACACCGAGGATGAAGGCGATCGAGGTCATCAGGATCGGACGCAGGCGGATGCGGCAGGCTTCCATTGTCGCCACGATCAAGCCCTTGCCCTGCTTTTGCAGATCCACGGCGAATTGAACGATCAGGATCGCGTTCTTCACCGACAAGCCGATGATCGCGATCAATCCGATCTTGAAATACACGTCATCCTGCAAGCCCCGTACGCTGGTGAACACTACCGAGCCCAATACGCCGAGCGGGATCACCAGCATCACCGCCACGGGAATCGACCAGCTTTCATAAAGTGCGCACAGGCACAGGAACACCACGAGGATCGAGAGGCCGAACAACATCGGTGCCTGCGCGCCGGACATGATTTCCTGCAGCGACTGGCCCGACCATTCGTAGCCGACACTTGTCGGCAGGTACCTGGCGACCAACTCCTGCATGGCGGTGATCGCGTCGCCCGAGCTGTAGCCGGGCGCGGGGGTGCCGGTGATCGAGATCGAGCCGACGCCGTTGTATCGGGCCAGATCCGGTGGCGCCAGCGACCAGTGGGTGCTGACCACGCTGGATAACGGAACCATCTTGCCAGCCGCGGATCTGGAATAGAAATCACTGATGGCCGCAGGGTTCAGCCGAAACTTTGCATCTGCCTGCATCTCGACGCGCAGCACGCGGCCGTCGGAGTAGAAGTCATTGACGAACACGGGCGCGAGCATCAACTTGATGGCGTTGTACACGTCAGAGACCGAAAGCCCCATCGACTGAGCCTCGATGCGATTCACTTGCATGTCCACCGTGGGTGCATCTTCGATGCCGTTGATGTGCACGCCCGCGAGGCGCTTGTCATGGCGTGCTTCGGCGATCAATTTGTCCTTGGCGTCGATCAGCGCCTGGTGTCCGAGACCGCCCCGGTCCTCCAGTTGGAAATCGAAACCGGCGAACTGCCCGAGCCCCCGAATCACCGGGCGGTTCACGGCATATACCTGCGCGTCCGGTATGTGCGCGAATTGCTGGTTGAACTCTTGGATGAGCTGGTCGGCCGTCTGCGAACGCTTGCTCCAGTCTTTCAGATGGATGAATGCCATGGCCACGTTTTCACCGTTGCCGACGAAGCTGAAACCACCCATGGCAAAAACGTTTCGCACCGCGGGATTCTTTCCCACGATGCGCTCGACTTGCTTCACCACCGCAAGCGTGCGATTGGCGGTGGAGCCCGGCGGCAGCTGGATCGTGGCAAAGACTTCACCCTGGTCCTCGATCGGCACGAAGCTCGATGGCAAGTGCGCCAGCAGCAAGACGGTCACCAGCACCGCGAGGCCATAACCGGCCATCCAGCGCGGTGTGTGGCGCACCGCCTTGCCGAGCCGTGCGAGATAGCGACCCGCCAGGCTTTCGTAGCCGTTGTTGAAGGCGCGCAGGAAGCGATTCGCGTGCTCGTGTTCCGGGCGCAGGATGCTGGCGCATAGTGCCGGCGTGAAGGTCAACGCCATCAGTGCCGAGAGCAACATCGAGACCGCGATGGTTACCGCGAATTGTCGATAGATCGCGCCTACGCTACCCGGCATCAGCGCCGCAGGCACGAAGACCGAGGCCAGTACGGTGGTGACGGCGATGACGGCGCCGGTGATCTGGGTCATGCCCTTGCGGGTGGCTTCCTTGGCGGGCAGGCCTTCCTCGCGCATGATGCGCTCGACGTTCTCGACCACGACGATCGCGTCATCCACCACGATGCCGATTGCCAGCACCAGCCCGAACAAGGTCAGTACATTGATCGAGAACCCGAACACGTACAGGCCGAGGAAGGCGCCGGTCAGCGCAACCGGCACCACCAACATCGGAATCAGGGTGGCTCGCAGATTCTGCAGGAACAGCAGCATCACCAGAAAGACCAGCACGACCGCCTCGGCCAGGGTTTTCACCACCTCGTCGATCGATACCTTGACGAAGGTGTAGCTTTCGAAAGGGATGCTCCAGGTGACGCCGGGGGGCAGGTTCCTCGCCAGTTCCTTCATCCTCGCCTGAACTTCGTTGGCGACCGCCAGCGCGTTCGCGCCGGGAACAAGCGAGATGCTGAACGAGGCCACCGGCTGGCCGTTCAGGCGCGAGAAAGTGTCGTAATTGTCCGAGCCGAGTTCGACCCGTGCGACATTGCCCAGCGTCACCGTCGTGCCATCCGCGTTGGTGCGCAGGATGATGTTTCGAAATTGCTCTGGCGTCGAGAAACTCGATTCGGCGGACACGGTCGCGGTAATCCCCTGGCCGGGAAGCGTAGGCTGTGCTCCCACCGAGCCTGCCGCGAACATCACGTTCTGCGCTTGCACTGCTTGCAGCACGTCCGTGGCGGTGAGTCCGTAGCCTTCCAGTTTCAGGGGGTTCAGCCAGATCCGCATCGCATACGGGGCGCCGAACTGATTGGTGCTGCCAACGCCGTTGAGCCGCGAGATCGGATCGATCAACTGTGCCGCGATCAGGTTGCTGAGCGCAGCGGGGTTCAGGCGCCCGGTCTTGTCCTGCAGTGAAATGCCCATCAGCGAGCCGGAGTTGGACTTGCGTACCCTCACGCCGAGCGCGGTCACCTCGGCAGGCAGGTTCGGCTCAGCCGCCGACACGGCGTTCTGGGTCTGCACGGCGGCGGTGTCGAGGTTGGTGCCGGCCGTGAAGTACAACGTGACGTTGGCCGAACCGGTCGAGTTGGACGACGATGTGAAATACAGCAGGTTGTCGATGCCGGACAGATTCTGCTCGATGACCTGGGTGACGGTGCTCTGCACGACCTTCGCGTTCGCGCCAGGATAAGTGGCGCGTATCTGCACGCTGGGTGGCGCGATCTCCGGATACGCCTCGACCGAGAGGTTGAGGATCGCGATGGTGCCACCCAGCGTGATCAGGATCGCGATGATCCAGGCGAAAACCGGACGGTCGATGAAAAACTGCGGCATCGGCGTCGGCTCAACCCGCGCTCGAGCGCGCCGACGCGGCGTTGGCCGAGGCAGGGTAAGGCACCGGTTCCACTTGCTCGCCAGGCTGGGCCTTCTGGACGCCGGAGACCACCACCCTGGCGCCTGGAGCGATGCCACCGTGCACGATCCAGTCCGCACCGTGCTGATCGCCGAGGTCGACCGGATGGCGGACGATCTTGTTGTCCGCACCCACCACGTACACGTAAGCGCCCTGATTGCCGCGCTGGATCGCGCTCTGCGGCAGCAGGAACGCGCCATGCGCCGTAGCGAGCGTAAGGCGGATCGTCACGAACATGCCGGGCAGCAGAGCATGATCCGCATTCGGGATCAGCGCGCGCAGATCAACCGTGCCGGTGGTCGGATCCACCGCGAGGTCAGTGAAGTCGAGTGAACCGGTGTGTGCGTACACGCTGCCATCGGGCAACACGATCCGCACTTGCGCCTGATCCGCTGCGACCCGTTTCAGGCTGCCCGTTTTTTCCGCCTTGCGCAGCCGTTCCACTTCCGCCATCGGCTCGCTGAAGTTGGCGTAGATCGGATCGACCACCTGCACGGTCGCCAGCGGGTTGCTGTCGGTGGGCGAAACGAGTGCGCCCTGGGTAACATTGGCGCGCCCGGCACGGCCGCTGATGGGTGCGGTGACCGTGGTATAGCCAAGACTGATCCTGGCGTTCTCGACGTTGGCCTCGGCCGACTTGACCGCAGCGGCCGCCTGGGCCGCGGTCGCGACTGCGTCATCGACATCTTGTCTGGCCAGCAGGCCCGTTGCGCCGAGTTGCTGGCTGCGCGTGGCTTTGAGCCTGGCGTCGCGCGCCGTCGCTTCGGCTTGCCCCAGTTGTCCTTCCGCGGCGCGCAAGCTGGCCTGGAGCGGGGCAGGATCGATCCGGAACAGGACATCACCGGCCTTGACGTCGCTGCCTTCCTTGTACACACGTTTCAACACGATGCCGGTCACCCGGGCACGTACCTGGGCCGTGAGCGTCGCGGCGAGACGGCCGGGATAGCTGCGGGTGACCGGGATGTCGGTCGCGCGGGCCGTCACCACGCCGACCTGGGGGACTGACGATGCCGGCGGAGCCGAATGACTGCATGCGCCGACGATGAGCGCCAACAGTGTCGCGCCCGCACCGCGCACCAGCCAGGTCACCATCGGAAATCCTCTAACGGACAGAGTGTCAACGCGCGATTATGACGAGATTCGCCATGGACGTCACGGATGCAACGAAGAGACGTGGCCCGTCACGCCCATGCCTGCCGGCCATGGACGTACACGCCGTCAGATCGGACTGGTCACCTGCAGCACATTGACCGGACACTCCTCCAGTGCCTGGTGAAATCCACCCTCGAACGTCCCGTCGCACGCCACCCTCGTGGGCGGCCACCGCGGGCAGGCATCCAGGAAGAAATTCAAGTGCCCCGCCCCTTTGCCCGCGCTTGACGCCACCCCTCCCCATCGTCACGCTTCAGGCATGAACCTCCTGCTGCTGCGCCATGCGCTGGTCTACGCCCCCGAACCCCTGGGTCACCAGCACCTGTTGCTCGGTGGCGGTCGCATCCTGTGGATGGGTGCCGAGCTGGCGGATCTGCCGGCGGCGCTGTCGGTGCCGACGATCGACCTGCAGGGGCGCCGGCTGCTGCCGGGACTGATCGACGCGCATGTGCACGTGACCGGCGGTGGCGGCGAGGCGGGTTTCCGCACACGGGTACCGCCGCAGGGTGTGTCGCGCTTTACTCGCGCGGGCATCACCACCGTGGTGGGCCTGCTTGGCACGGACGATGTGGCGCGGGGGCCGCAGGACCTGCTGGCCACGGTGTATGCACTGCGCGAGGAGGGGCTGGGTGCGCTGGCCTTCACCGGCGGCTATCACCTGCCGCCGCGCACGCTGACCGGCACGGTGCGCGGCGACCTGGTCTTCATCGAGGCGCTGATCGGCATCGGCGAGGTGGCGATCAGCGACCATCGCTCCAGCCAGCCGACGCTGGACGAACTGCTGCGGCTGGCGGCGGACGCCCATGTCGCCGGCTTGATGACGGGCAAGGCCGGCGTGCTGCACCTGCATCTGGGCGATGGCCCGCGCGGGCTGGAGCCGGTGCGCCAGGCACTGGCACAGAGCGAGCTGCCGCCGCGGGTGTTCCATCCGACCCATGTGAACCGGCGCAAGGCGCTGTTCGAGGAGGCGCTGGCACTGGCCGCGCAGGGCTGCACCATCGACCTCACCGCGTTTCCGGTGGAGCAGGACGAGGACGCCTGGAGCGCGGCGGACGCACTGCTGCGCTATCTGGACAGTGGCGCGCCGGCCGGGCGCATCACGGTCAGCTCCGATGCCGGCGGCTGCCTGCCGGTGTTCGACGCCGACGGCCACGTCTGCCGGATGGGCGTGGGCGAGTCCGGCGCGCTGCTGCAAACCATGAATGAGCTGCTCCGCCGTGGCGTGCCGCTGGAGCATGCGCTGCCCGCGTTCACCAGCAATCCGGCGCGCCTGCTGCGGCTTGCCGACAAGGGCGGCATCCGGGTCGGCGGCGCGGCGGATCTGCTGTCGCTCGATGCCGCCGGCGCCCCCCATGATGTAATAGTCGGTGGCGTCGTGCATGTGCGCGGCGGTCACATCGAACATCGCGGCATGTTCGAGAACGCAAACTAGACGTTCGATGCGTCAGCATGGATCGCGTGATCCGATGGACTCAGAGAACCGCATGACATCGAAACAAGCAGAGAACCAGATGAGTCCCAGCAGGGTGATGGAAGGGGAGCAGCGCGGCTGGATCGTCCCGATCGGCGGCGCTGAGGAAAAAGAGAACGATCCACGCATACTCGAGCGCTTCGTGCAGTTGTGCGGCGGCAGCGGCGCCAACATCGTGGTCATTCCCACGGCGAGCCAGCTGGCCGATACCGGGCCGCGTTACGAGGCGCTGTTCGGCGGGCTGGGTGCCGGCGTGGTCGATGTGCTGGATTTCGACATGCGCCGCGATACCGCTGAAATGAGCCGCGTCGGTCGGCTGGACCAGGCCACCGGCATCTTCTTCACCGGTGGCAACCAGCTGCGCCTGTCGACCATGCTCGGCGGCACGCCGGTGGCGCAGCGGATCCGTGCGCTCAACGCCCGTGGCGTGCATGTCGGCGGCACCAGCGCCGGAGCTGCGATCCTCAGCGAGCACATGATCGCGTTCGGCAAGGAAGGGCTGTCGCCCACCGCAGGCAGCGTGCGGCTGGCGCCCGGGCTGGGTCTGACCAACCGCTTCATCATCGACCAGCATTTCAGCCAGCGCGACCGGCTTGGCCGGCTGATGGCCGCGCTCGCCTACAACCCGTATGCGGTCGGCATTGGCCTGGACGAGGACACCGCGGCCTTCATCCGCCCGGACAACACGCTTGAGGTCGTCGGCAGCGGCGCGGTCACCGTGCTCGATGCGGGCAACCTGCAGTTCTCGTCAATGGCCGATGCTGGCGAAGACGGCACGGTGTGCATGCTCGGCATGACCATCCATGTACTGATCGCCGGCGCCACCTTCAACCTGCAGACGCGGCATGCGTCGGCGGGCACCCTGGCCACCCCCAAGCTGGGCTCCTGACGACGAGTCATCCGCCACGCATCACCGATCCCGAGGAGACCCCCATGCGCATTCTGGAACGTTCCGTTTTTGTCGGCCCGTCGCTGTATGCGCACTTCCCGGTGATCCGGCTGGAGCTGGATCTGGGCGAGCTGGAGCAGTGGCCCACCGGCAGGCTCGGCGCCGACTACGTCGACGGTCTGGTCGCCGCCCTGCCGGGGCTGGCCGAGCATGGCTGCTCCTACCGCGAACCGGGCGGTTTCATCCGGCGCATGCGCGAGGAGGATGGCACCTGGCTCGGTCACGTGCTCGAACACGTGGCGATCGAATTGCAGAACGTGGCCGGCGAGGACGTGACCTTCGGCAAGACGCGCAGTGCAGGCCGGCCCGGGGTGTATTCGGTGGTCTACGAATACGTGCAGAAGGACGAGGGTATTGCCGCCGGCGAGCTGGCGCTGCGCCTGCTCACCTCGCTCCTGCCGGAGGAGCTGCGCGCGCGCGGCGTGGTGCCGGAAGGCTGGGAGTGGTCGAGCGCACGCGATCAATTCATCCGCTATGCGCAACGTGGCGCGCTGGGCCCCTCGACTGCCTCGCTGGTGCGCGCGGCGGAACAGCGCGGCATTCCCTGGCTGCGCCTGAACCAGCAATCGCTGGTGCAGCTCGGCCACGGCAAATACCAGCAGCGCATCCAGGCCACCATCACCGGCAAGACCCCCCACATCGCGGTGGAGCTGGCCAGCGACAAGGAGGAAACCAACAAGATCCTCGCCTCGCTGGGCCTGCCGGTACCGAAACAGGAACTGGTGCAGAGCGAGGAGGGTGCCCTGCACGCGGCGCGCCGGCTCGGTGTGCCGGTGGTAACCAAGCCTTACAACGGCAATCACGGTCGCGGCATCTCGATCCGCCTGAGCACCGACGAGGAGATCACCGCGGGCTTCAAGGCCGCGCGCGAGCACTCGCGTTCGGTGATCGTGGAGAACTTCCTCGGCGGCGATGACCATCGCCTGCTGGTGGTCAACAACGAGCTGGTTGCAGCCACGCGACGCACGCCGGGCCACGTGGTCGGCGACGGCGAGCACAGCATCGCGCAGCTGGTCGAGATCGTGAACCGCGATCCGCGCCGCGGCATCGGTCACGAGAAGGTGCTGACCCGGCTCGAACTCGATGCGCAGGCGCAGATGATGATGGAGCGCGTCGGCTACCACGCCGAATCGATCCCGCAGGCCGGCGAGACCGTGTACCTGCGCTCCACCGCCAACCTGTCCACCGGCGGCACCGCCACCGATGTCACCGACATCATCCATCCGGACAACCGCGACATGGCGGTGCGCGCGATCCGCGCGATCGGGCTGGATGTGGGTGGCGTCGATTTCCTCACCACCAATATCGCCGAGAGCTACAAGTCGATCGGCGGCGGCATCTGCGAGGTCAACGCGGCGCCCGGTTTCCGCATGCATGTGAGTCCCAGCGAAGGCACCCCGCGCGACGCGGCCGGCCCGGTGATCGACATGCTGTTTCCGCCGGGTACACCCGCGCGCGTGCCGATTGCCGCACTGACCGGTACCAATGGCAAGACCACCACCGCGCGCATGCTGGCGCACATCACCAAGATGGCCGGCTATACGCCCGGCCTGACCACCACCGACGGCGTCTACATCGATGGTCAGCGCACGGTCGAGGGCGACATGACCGGGCCGGTCTCGGCGCGGATGGTGCTGGCCGACCCGAGCATCGACATCGCCGTGCTTGAGACCGCCCGCGGCGGCCTGCTGCGCGCCGGCATGGGCGTGCCTTCGGTCAACGTGGGTGCGGTGCTCAACGTGCAGTCCGACCACCTGGGCCTGAAGGGCATCGACACGCTGGAGCAACTGGCCGAGGTCAAGCGTATCGTGGTCGAGGTGGCCACCGATTGCGCGGTGCTCAACGCCGACGATCCGAACGTGCTGAAGATGTCCGGTTATACCGAGGCCAGGGTGATCTGCTACGTCACCATGAATCCCTCGCACGCGCTGGTGCGTGAGCATGTACGCGCCGGTGGCCGTGCCTGCGCACTGGAGGCGGGCGTCAACGGTTCGATGATCACGCTGTACGACAGGGGCAGTCACATCCCGTTGCTGTGGACGCACCTGATTCCCGCCACGCTGGAAGGGCGCGCGCTGCACAATGTGCAGAACGCGATGGTGGCCGCCGCGATGGCGTTCTCGCTGGGCATCAAGCTGGACGCGATCCGCCAGGGCCTGCGTACCTTCGACACCACGTTCTTCCAGGCGCCCGGGCGCATGAACGTGTTCAGCGAGCATCCGTTCAAGGTGCTGTTCGACTACGGCCACAACGCCAACGCGGTGGCGGTGATGGCCGATCTGGCCGAACGCCTGGACGTGAGCGGCCGCCGCATCGTGGTGCTGGCCGGCCCCGGCGATCGCCGCGACGAGGACCTGGTGGCGATCGCCGATGCGGTCGCGGGTCGCTTCGATCACTACATCTGCCGTCGTGACGATGCGCTGCGCGGGCGCGATGGCGACGAGGTGCCGGGCATCCTGTCGCGGGCGCTGCTGGCTGCCGGCGTGCCGGACGAGGCCATCTCGATCATCCCCGACGAGCAGGAGGCGGTCGATGCCGCGCTGCGGATGGGCCGCGCCGGCGACCTGCTGCTGGTGTTCGCCGACGCGCTGGTGCGCTCGTGGAAGCAGATCATCAAGTTCCGCCCCGAAGGTGCGCCGGCGCCGGCGCCCCGCGGCGATGGCGTGGCGGCGGTGCCGTCGGTGCCGGCGCCGGTGTTCGACGACAGCAGCTTCGCCGATCTGGGCGACCTGGTGCGCGACGAGCGTGGTGTGCGTTTTTCGCGCGAGAGTGACGATTGAGCACGATGTCCGGCGCCACCCCGTTCGACACCCCGTTCGACGATTCGCGAAGGCTGACCGGCGGCAACCTGTATTTCGACGGCGTCGGTGCGGTGCTGGAGACGCAGGGTACGCTGCCGGACGCGGCATCCCTGGCGAAGTGGGACGCCGCGGTGCAACGCGCCTGCGACGCGCTCGGCTGGCCGCAGCAGGCCCGCGTGGCACGGCGGCACGCCAGTGGTGTGTCGCTGGCCCTCGTGGCGCCGCTGGATCAGTTGTTCAGCGCTACCGAAGTCAACGAATGGGCGTGGTGCTGCGCGTACGAAGCACGGCACGGCACGTTCGCCGGCCGCTGGCATGCGCCAGGTCATCCCGCGCTGTGGGACGAGCCGGTCGCCATGCAGACCTTGCGCGCGTTTGCCGCGGCGGAACGCCAGCCAGCGCTGCTGCCACTGGTGCGTGCGGCGCAGCAGCGTGGCCTGCCGCTGCTGATCGACGACGATCTGCTCTCGATCGGTGCCGGCGATGGTGCCGCCCGCTGGCCGCTGACGCAGCTGCCGACGGTCGATGCCGTGGACTGGAACGCACTGCACACGGTGCCGGTGGCGCTGGTCACCGGCTCCAACGGCAAGACCACCACCGTAAGGCTGCTCGCCGCGATGGCGCAGGCGCATGGCTGGCATGCCGGGCACAGCTGTACCGATGGCGTGTTCATCGACGGCCACGCGATCGCGGCCGGCGATTTTTCCGGCCCGGCCGGCGCCCGCGCGGTACTGCGCGCGCCCGGCGTGGAGGCGGCGATCCTGGAAACCGCTCGCGGCGGCCTGCTGCGCCGCGGGCTCGCCGTGCAGCACGCACAGGTGGCGGTGGTTACCAACGTCAGCGACGACCATTTCGGCGAGTACGGCATCCACGATCTGGCCGACCTGGCGGCGGTCAAGCTCACCGTGGCCAGGGTGATCGACGACGCCGGCCTGCTGGTGCTCAATGCCGACGACGCGATGCTGAGCGCGCTGGCCCGGGATCTGCACTGCCCGATCGGCTGGTTCGCGCTGGACGACGGGCATCCGCGATTGCAGGCTGCGCGCACGGAAGGTCGCCCCACCTGCGCGGTTCGCGACGGTCATCTGCGGTTGGGCATCCATGGGCAGGAGCACAACCTCGGCGCAGTTGCGGCGATGCCGCTCAGTTTCGCGGGCAGTGCCCGCTACAACATCGCCAATCTCGCGGCGGCTGCGCTGGCCGCCGCCGCGCTCGGCATCGGTGCCGACACCATCCGCGCGACGCTGGCCCGCTTCGGCGCCAGCCATGCCGACAATCCGGGGCGGCTGCAGCACTGGCAACTCGGTTCGCTGCAGGTGTTCGTCGACTACGCGCACAATCCCGAAGGCCTGCGCGGACTGCTGCAGGTCGCCACCGGGCAGGGTGCGGGCGGGCGACTGGGCCTGCTGCTGGGCCAGGCGGGCAATCGCGAGGCGCCTGAGATACGCGAACTGGCCGCCACCGCCGCGCGCTTTCGCCCGGCGCAGGTGATGCTGAAGGACATCGAGGGCTACATGCGCGGCCGCGCGGCTGGCGAAGTGGCCGGCATCCTGCGCGAGCAATTGCAGGGCGATGGCGTGCCGCCCGCCGCGATCGTCGATTGCCTCGACGAGACCGTCGCCGCGCAGCGCCTGCTGGCCTGGGCCCAAGCCGGCGACGTGCTGGTGCTGCCGACCCACGGCGTGGTCGCACGCCAGCAGGTCAGTGCCTTGCTCGATGCCTTGCAGGCACAGGGCTGGCAGCCCGGCATGCCCCTGCCGCCGGGGGGCAATGCACTATCGTCTGGCGCGAAGCTCGCGTGACTGTAGGGCGATGCGTACCAGGTAGACGATGATCGCCAGATTGCCCAGCAGGGTGGCCAGCTTGAGCCAGCCGAAGTGGTACAGCGTTTCGT
>JAJXYE010000148.1 GCA_021780735.1 Pseudomonadota bacterium
CGGCGGGTAAGGGGAAGGGATGGCGGAAGGCAAGGGCGCTTCGGGTGACCGGGCTTCTGAAGGAAGCCGGAAGCAGAGCGCTGGCTCGATAAACAGGAAGCGGATACGAGGACTTTCAGGCAACGCCGGATGCGGCCACTTCAGGTTGGGTAAGCAAGACACGTTTACGAGCTGGCGAACACACGACGATTCCGGGCGCCGAAAACCGGGGGCGTCGTCGGCGCAACAAAGATGCGTCTGTCCCGCCTTCGTCTTGCTCCGCAATTCAGTTCGACGTGCGGATACGCAAATCACCGCTGAATGTTTCGATGTTGATCGAGCCCTTGCCGGTGCCGAGCGTCGCGTCGAGCTTACTGCCGGGGCCGTGCTCGGACCTCTGCAGTTTCCCGGTGTCGCTGCGCAGGTCGCCGCTGAAGCTGCTGGCATGCACCATGGCGTTGGTATGGGCGGGCAATTGCAGTTGCACGCTGCCGCTCATGCTGTCGACGGTCAACTTGCCATCCGTGGCGATGCCGCCGGCGAGCTGTACATCACCTGACACCGTGCTCAGCGTAAGCTGGCGCCACGGACCTCCGCTGGCCTGGATATGGCCGGAAACGGTCTGCAGCTTCGCTTGATCGCCCAGCACGGGCGCGAGGATGTCGCCGCTCACCGTTTGCAGGTTGGCCTGTGCGGCGTGGCCGGCCAGCTCGATATTGCCGCTGACGCTTTCGATGTCGAGCGCGGGACTGTTGGCATTGATGCGTGCGCGACCACTCACCGTATTGACGGAGATCTTGCCGCCGTTCATGCCGTCGATCATCAGTGGCGCGCTGACCACGCGCACGTCCAGCGAAGCGCCGCGTGGCACGTGCAGATCCAGCATGGTGGGCCCCATGCGGTTGTCGCCGTCCCAGTTGAACCAGCTACCACCATTGCCCTTCGGCTGAACCTCGATGGACAGCTTGCCGTCGCTGCCCGTGATGGCCAGCGGTTTAGCGCCGTCGCCGAGTTGCCCTTCCACCTGCACCATGGGTCGATCCCAGGCGGTAACGTGTACCTCGCCGGAAATGTTGCTGATAGTGATGTTGGCCGTAGGTGTCGCGGCATGCTGCAGGTTGATCGGCGTACCGGCCAAGGCATGGCTGACGTACAGGCACAGCAGCAAGGGGGCGTAGCGTAAGGTCTTCATGTCATGTCCGACTGCTGTCAGCCGGCCTCCTGGGCGAAATGGCGCAACTGTGCTTGTTGGCGCTCGGTGCGTGCGAGCAGGCGCTGCAACGATGGCGAGTTCGATTGATGCATGGCTTGCTGCAGTTCGATGCGTGCGGCATTCAGCTCGATGGCCGCGCCGCTGAGGCGTGGATCGGACGGCTTCCACGCGGTATCGGCTAGCGCGGGCGCGCTGGCGGGAGCGATGCTTGCGTCTCGATGCACCTGCAGGCCGAGGTTGCCGGCCAACAGGAATGCGCCAGTCACTGCGGCGGCCAGCAACCAGGGGCGAGTCGATGCACGTTGCCTGATTTGCGCCCGCGCCGCTTTCTCGCCACAGTCTTCCAGCGCGGCTTCGATCACGTTCCACAAGTCGCGACGTGGTGCGACCGGTTCGCGCAGCCTGCGCATCTGTTGTCGCCATTCGAATTCGTTCATGAGCCTGCTCCCAGTGCGCGGCGCAGCAATTGCCGCGCGCGATGCAATTGCGCTTTGGATGTGCCGACGGCCATGTCCAGCTCTGCGCCGATTTCCTCATGCCGCCAGCCTTCGATGTCGTGCAGCACCAGGACCGCGCGTGCGCGCGGCGGCAGCGTGCCGATGGCTTGCTCGAGCTCTTCGCGTTCAGCGGCACAGAACGGCGTTTCGCCACGGTCGGGTAGCTGCTGTTCGTCCACGAAGCCGACCGGATCGGCACGGCGGGCGCGGATCTCCATCAACGCCATGTTTACCGCAAGACGGTACAGCCAGGTGCCGAACGCGCTTTCGTGGCGGAAACCGGGCAGCTTCTGCCATGCGCGCACGAAAGCCTCCTGCGTGAGGTCTTCGGCGCGGGCATGGTCATAACCGGCCAGCCTGTACACCGCGCCGTGGATGCGTTCGGCGTGCCTGCGATACAGCCGCTGGAACGCACGCCGATCGCCAGACGCGGCCGCACGGGCATCATCGGCGTCATCGTCGGTGGCAGCGGGAGCAGCGGAGGCTGGCGGCATCGAACAGTCGGTGGCGGGGCAGGCGGCGATCATCTTGCCAAGTTCGATGCCTGGGATGCCGAAAGGGTTTGCATCGCCACGAGCGTGAAGCCCGTGGCGATGCCGTTCGGCGATGGCCAGCGCATGGCTGCCCGGCAGGGCTCAGGCCGTGGCGGCTTCGCGTTCGGGGGTTCCCAGGGCGAGCGCTACGCGTTGCTGTTCCGCGTGCAGCGCCGCTGGCATGCGCGGGGCGAAGCTGTCGAGGTATTCGCCGATGGCGGCGAGCTCGTCCTGCCATCCGGCCTGGTCCACGGCCAGCAGCTCGGCCAGCGTGAGCTGATTGAAGTGCAAGCCATCCAGCTTGAGCTCGCCCGGGGCGGGCAGGGTGCCGATGGGCGTTTCCACGCCGCGTGCCTTGCCCTCCACCCGCGCGATCATCCATTCAAGCACGCGCAGGTTCTCGCCGAAACCCGGCCAGAGGAACTTGCCGTCCTTGTTCTTGCGGAACCAGTTGACGTGGAAGATCCTGGGCAGCTTCGCGCCGGGTCGGTCGAACGACAACCAGTGCTGGAAATAGTCGCCGTAGTGATAGCCGCAGAACGGCTTCATCGCCATCGAGTCGCGGCGCAGCACGCCGACTGCGCCGGTGGCGGCGGCGGTGGTCTCCGAGCCCATCGCGGCACCCATCAGCACGCCGTGCGTCCAGTCGCTCGCTTCCATCACCAACGGCAGCAGCGAGGGGCGGCGGCCGCCGAACACGATGGCGCTGATCGGCACGCCTTGTGCGTCCTCGGCCTTGGGCGACCACGTCGGGCATTGCTTCGCGCT
>JAJXYE010000007.1 GCA_021780735.1 Pseudomonadota bacterium
CAAGGCGCGCAACGAGGGCAAGGACATCAAGAACGAAGGCCCGGCGATCCTGCAAAAGGCCGCGCAGACCTGCACGCCGCTCAAGCAGGCGCTGGAAACCTGGAAGGACGTGTCCTTCAACTACGCCAGCACCGACACCAGCGATTACGCCACCACGCCCAGCGTGGCCTGAGAGGAGCGCCCGCCATGATGACCAATCCCACCGGCCGCCTGACGCAAGGCCAGTTCAGCTTCCTGCCCGACCTGACCGATGCCGAGATCAATCTGCAGATCGAGTACGGCCTGCGCCGCGGCTATGCCTGGAGCGTCGAGTACACCGACGATCCGCATCCGCGCAACACGTTCTGGGAGATGTTCGGTATGCCCATGTTCGATCTGCGCGATGCCGCCGGCGTGATGCTGGAACTGCGCAACTGCCGCCAGACGTTTCCGCATCACTACATCCGCCTGGTGGCTTTCGATTCCACGCGTGGCATCGAGTCGATCACCATGAGCTTCATCGTCAACCGTCCGCCCAGCGAGCCGGGCTTCGGCCTGCAGCGCCAGGAAGGTCCGGGGCGCACGTTGCGCTACACGCTGACGCCTTACGCCACCACCAGGCCCGAGGGTGAGCGCTACTAGTCCACTCGGCCCTTGTCATCGCATCGCGCGCACGCCGGCCGCGCGGGCCGGCGTGGGAAACCGCACGCCGCGCTCGCTGGAGGTACGCATCGTGGAGCAGTCCAACGTGATCACGCCGTCGATTCTTTCCGCCGACTACACGCGGCTGGGCGATGCGATGCGCAGCGTGCTGGCTGCAGGTGCCGACCGGGTGCGTTTCGATGTCATGGGCGAGGCGGAGGCTTTTGCGGGATGTGTTGGGACCGACAGCATCCACCGCGCCACGGAGGCAGGTGCCGATACGTTCGCGGCTGGCGGCACAATCTTCGGCCGGTGCGACTACGCACAGGTCGGCACCGCGCTGCGCGCGGAGCTCATCGGAGACGCCTGAGATGGGCGCACCCGATTACTCCATTCCCGGCAGCGTCGCGCCGCGACCCGCATTCGAAGCGGTATCCGACGCTGCGCCGCTGTCCGTGGCCGGCGCGGCGCGTACCGTCGCCGCGGTGTTGGCCGAGAGCCAGGTCGAGGCGGTGCTCGATGAGCTCGAACGCGACCTGGTCGGCCTGGCCCCGGTCAAGCAGCGCATCCGCGACATCGCCGCGCTGCTGGTCATCGACAAGTTGCGCATGAACCTCGGCCTGCAGGCGGAAACGCCCAGCCTGCACATGAGCTTCACCGGCAACCCCGGCACCGGCAAGACCACGGTGGCGCTGCGCATGGCCGAAATCCTGCATCGCCTGGGTTACGTGCGCAAAGGCCACTTGGTGGCGGTGACGCGCGACGATCTGGTTGGCCAGTACATCGGCCACACCGCGCCCAAGACCAGGGAAGTGCTGAAGAAAGCCATGGGCGGCGTGCTGTTCATCGACGAGGCGTATTACTTGTACCGGCCCGAGAACGAGCGCGATTACGGCCAGGAGGCGATCGAGATCCTGCTGCAGGTGATGGAGAACCAGCGCGACGACTTGGTGGTGATCCTGGCCGGCTACAAGGACCGCATGGACACCTTCTTCAAGTCCAACCCGGGCCTCAGTTCGCGCATCGCGCACCATCTCGATTTTCCCGATTACACGGTGGACGAATTGCAGCAGATCGCGCGGCGCATGCTCGCGCAGCGCCACTACCACTTTGGCGCCGGCGCCGATGCGGTGTTTCGCGATTACCTCGAGCGCCGCATCCGGCAGCCGCATTTCGCCAACGCGCGCAGCGTGCGCAACGCGCTGGATCGCGCGCGCCTGCGTCAGGCCAGCCGGCTGTTCGCCGAGCGCGAGCGCGAGCTCGGCCAGGACGACCTGACCACGCTGCTGCCGGTGGACCTGCTGGCCAGTCGCGTGTTCGCCGACACGCAACCCTGAGAGGACGCCATGCCCTTGTCCAAGCGCCCGACCCTGACCCAGTACTTGATCGACCAGCGTCGCCGTTTCCCCGGCGCCAGCGGCGATCTGAATGCGTTGATCCTCGATGTTTCCATCGCCTGCAAGGCGATTGCGCGCGCGGTAGCCTTCGGCGAGCTGGGTGCCGACAGCGCGTCCAGCGGCAGTGCGGTCAACGTCCAGGGCGAGGTGCAAAAGCGCCTCGATGTGGTCAGCAACGAAATGTTCGTGCGCCAGGCCGAGTGGTCGGGTCATCTGGCCGGCATGGCCTCGGAGGAAATGGAGCTGCCCTACCAGATTCCGGGCGAATACCCGCGCGGCAAATACCTGCTGGTGTTCGATCCGCTGGATGGCTCCAGCAATCTCGATGTGGACGTGACCGTCGGCAGCATCTTTTCGATCCTGCGCGCGCCCGATGAAGTCGTGACCAGCGGCCGCGATGTGGTCGAGGCCGATTTCCTGCAGCCCGGCGCGCGGCAGGTGGCCGCCGGCTACGCGCTGTACGGTCCCTCGACCATGCTCGTGCTCAGCGTCGGCAATGGCGTGGTCGGCTTCACCCTCGATCCGAATCTGGGCGAGTTCAAGCTCACCCATCCCGAATTGCGCGTGCCCGAGGATGCGCAGGAGTTCGCCATCAACAGCTCCAACAGCCGCTTCTGGGAGCCGCCGGTGAAGCGCTACGTGGACGAATGTCTGGCCGGACGCACCGGCGCGCGCGGCAAAGATTTCAACATGCGCTGGATCGCCAGCATGGTGGCCGAGGCGCACCGCATCCTGATGCGCGGCGGCGTGTTCCTGTATCCGCGCGACAGCAGGGATCCGGGCAGGGATGGCCGTCTGCGCCTGCTGTACGAGGCCAATCCGATCGGCTTCGTGATGGAGCAGGCCGGCGCGCGCGCCAGCACCGGACGCCAGCCGATGCTTGGGGTGCGGCCGGAGCGCCTGCATCAGCGCATCGGCCTGGTGTTCGGCTCGAAGAACGAGGTGGAACGCATCGAGCGCTACCACCG
>JAJXYE010000412.1 GCA_021780735.1 Pseudomonadota bacterium
CAGGGTCAGCGCGCGCAGGTCGACGCCATCGAGCTTCACCGTGCCCGATTGGGGGTCGTAGAAACGCAGCAGCATGGCGAACACGGTGCTCTTGCCGGCGCCGGAGGGTCCGACCAGGGCAACCGTGTGGCCTGGTTCGACGTTGAGGCTGAAGCCTTCCAGTGCGGCGGTGTTCGGCCGGGTCGGGTAGTGGAAGGTGACGTTGTCGAATTGCAGCGCGCCGCGGGCGGGACTGGGCAAGGCCAGCGGCTGCGCGGGGGTGGTGATCTCGGCGCGCTCGGCCAGCAGTTCGCCGATGCGCTCCATTGCGCCGGCCGCGCGAAGCACGTCGCCCCACACTTCGGACAGGCCCGCCACCGATCCGGCGGCGAAGATCGCATACAGCACGAACTGGCCGAGTACGCCGGCGTCCAGGGTGCCGGCGAGCACGTGGCGCGCGCCGGCCCACAGCACCAGGGTGATCGCGCCGAACACCAGCACGATCACCGACATGGTGAGCAGGGCGCGCATGCCGATGCGTCGGCGCGCGGTGGCCAGCGCGCGATAGATCGCGCTGGCATAGCGGTTGCTTTCGATCACTTCGCGCGCATACGCCTTCACCGCAGTGGATGCGTTGAGGGTTTCGTTGGCAATGGCGGCGGCATCGGCGAGGCGATCCTGGCTGGCGCGCGAGAGTTTCTGCACACGGCGTCCGAACAGCAGGATCGGCAGCATCACCGCGGGAATCACCAGCGCGGTAAGCCCGGCCAGCGATGGCGCGGTCCACACCATCGCCACTGCGGCGCCGATCAGCATCACCGCACTGCGCAGCGCCACCGACACGCCCGAGCCGATCAGCGCCTGCACCACCTCGGTGTCGGCGCTGAGACGGGAGATCAGTTCACCGACGCGGCTCTTCTCGAAGAAGCCCACGTCGAGCCGGATCACATGCGCATACAGTGCGTCGCGCAGCGAGGCCAGCGCGCGCTCGCTGAGCAGGGTGATGCAGAAGTAGCGCGCCGCGGTGGCGAAGGCGAGCACCAGCGCTACCGCGAACATGGCCAGGAAGGTTTCGTTGATCACCGCCAGACTGGAATGGCCGAAGCCCTTGTCGATGATGTGGCGGAACGCCATCGGCAATACCAGCGAAGCACCCGACGACATCGCCAGGAACACCAGCCAGCCGATCGCCAGCACCTTGTGCGGCCTGATGAACGGCCAGAGTTCGCGCAGGGCGCCGATGCGGCGGGCAGGTTTGGGCGTCTCGGCGTTGGCGTCGCTCATGGCGTCTCGCAGGGTGGATCGGAGTGGCGCGGGCCGCGGGCGCGGGCAATGCCATTGAAGGTGGGGCGTGCGTCGGTCGATTCAATCCCAGGAGCCTGTCGGGCTTTGGTCGGCCGGGCTGCGAATCCGTCTATGCGATCCATATTCCTGCCGCTTCTTGCCCCATAGAACCACGATGGGCCGGCGAATCGTCAAAAATCTGTCCTCGCACAGCCGAATTCTCGCCTCGACCACCCAAGCCCTACACGCTCCTGGGCTTGGCGATCGACCACTCAGTCCAGTTGTTTCGCCACGCTGCGACCGCGGCTGATGTCGCTGACCAGCAGAACCGCTTCGTCGACCCGGCTGTCCGGCAGGCGCAGTTGCAGCTCGACGCCGTCGACACCGAAGTCCTCCTGCTCCACTTCGGCCTGCAGCTCCCTCAGCCTTGCCTTGAGCAGTGCCAGTTCGGCGAATTCGCAGTGCAGGCCGAGACGCGTCATCGCCACGATCGGCACGCGTTCGGCCAGCCGCAGGCATTCCGCCGCGGTGCCGCCGTAGGCACGTACCAGCCCGCCGGCACCGAGCTTGATGCCGCCGTACCAGCGCGTCACCACCACGGCGACGCCATCCATCTGCTGCCCTTCGATCGCCTGCAGGATCGGTCGACCGGCGGTGCCGCCGGGCTCGCCGTCATCGTTGAAGCGGTAGTCCTGGCCGACTCGATACGCCCAGCAGTTGTGCGTGGCGGTGGGGTCGGCGACCTCGCGCAGGAAGGCCAGCGCCTGGTCGCCCGAGGTGATCGGGGCGGCGATGGCGAGGAAGCGGCTCTTGCGGATTTCCTGCTGGTGGCGGCAGCGCTTGACCAGGGTGGACAGCGTTTCGCTCATGGCCTGGGCAGGTGTGCTCGCAGATCCGGCGCCAGTTCCCATTCCGGGTAGGTCTGCTGGAACTTCTCCAGCCGCCGCCGTGCTTCGTCGTCGTGATGATCGGCGAACAGTTTGCGGATGTCAGCCAGTTCGCGCGATTGCACCGGGCTGGCGATCTGGGCTTTCCGCTGCCCGGCGACCGGCGCTGGTACCGGCGCCGGCATCGGCGCGGCTGGCGCGGCTGGCGGTGCAGGCATCGGCGCGGCCGAGACTTCGCTGACCGGCGGCGGAGGTACGACTGGCATGGCAGCGCTGGCGCGATCGGCCGCATCGGCCAGCGGTTGTGCCGCGCGATCCGTTGCCGCGGATTGCTGGCGCATTTCAGCCAGGGACTTGCCCGTCCTCGTCGCGGTCATTTTTTCCGCTACATGCCGGGGTGCCTCGCGCTCGGCCATCGCGTTGCCCGCAATCTGCGCCGCAGGCACACCTGCAGGGACGTAGGAAGCGGAGGGCTTCGCCGCGATTACGCCGACGGCAGTGCCGGCGGGCGGGTTTGCCGTCGTTGGCACGGGCGGCGCGACTCTTGCCGCCACGGGCTCACTGAGGGAGGAGGAGAGCTCGGTCGTTGCCTGCCCGGTGGCCTGGACTGCACGTTCGCCCGGGGCGCTGCGCATATGCCAGGCCAGGCCCGCCACCACCACCAGACTGGCGGCGCTGCCCAGTGCCAGCAGCCAGTGCGGCAGCTTGCGGCGGCGCGCCCGGTTTGCCACACCGATGGTACGGATGTCGCCGACCACGACGGGCGCAGGGTGAACCCAGTCGCCGCGCTCACGCGGGCTTCGGCGGCGCTCGACGGCCAGTGGATTCTT
>JAJXYE010000034.1 GCA_021780735.1 Pseudomonadota bacterium
GGCCACATCGCCCAGATGGGTGACGCCGCCGTTGGCGGTGGTGCGCACGATGATGTGGCGGAAATCGTCGGCACTGACCAGTCGGCCGCGGGTGTTGATGTTGAGCTGGAAGGCCGCGTGGCCCGGCCCCGGTGGCGCGTTCAGCGCGCCGGCGGCGACCTGCACGTTCTGCTCGCGGATCGCATTGATCACGTCGCCGGTGGTCAGGCCGCGCTCGGCCAGCTTCTGCGGATCCAGCCACACCCGCATCGAGTACTCGCCGGCACCGAAGATCTGCACGTCACCGACCCCGTCGAGCCGGCCCAGCACGTCCTTCACATGCAGGCGCGCGTAGTTCGACAGGTACAGCATGTCGTAGCGCCGATCCGGTGAAGTCAGATGCACCACCATGGTCAGGTCGGGCGAACTCTTCTGCGTGGTCACGCCCAGTCGCTGCACTTCCTCGGGCAGCTTGGGCAGCGCCTGCGCCACGCGGTTCTGCACGTCGACCTGGGCGGTGTTGAGATCGGTGCCGAGCGCGAACGTCACGGTCAGCGTGAGCGCGCCGTCGCTGGTCGCCTGCGAGGAGGAGTACAGCATGCCCTCGACGCCGTTGATCTGCTCTTCCAGCGGCGTGGCCACGGTGGCGGCGATCACCTTGGGATTGGCGCCGGGATAGGCGGCGCGTACCACCACGGTCGGTGGCACCACTTCGGGGTATTCGCTGATCGGCAGCTTGAACACCGCCAGACTGCCGGTGATCACGAACAGCAGCGACAGCACGGCGGCCATGATCGGCCGGTCGACGAAGAACTGGGCAATGTTTTTCATGGGCAGGAACTCGTTGAGGCCGGGCTCAGCCCTGCGGCGGCTTGGTACCGGCCGCGGCGGCCAGTGCGTCGTCGGAATCGGGCTTGTTGCTGGCGCTGTCGACCAGCGCCTTGTCGTGCGCGTCGAGCCGGTAGGACATGGCCACGGTCTGTGGATTCACCTCGGTGCCGGGGCGCACCCGCTGCAAGCCGTTCACCACCACGATGTCGTGGGGGCCAAGGCCGCTGTCGATCACGCGCAGGCCATGGAACAGCGGGCCGGTGCTGACCTTGCGGTATTGCACCTTGTGCTGCGCGTCGACCACGTAGACGAACTGATTGCCCAGGTCGGTACCGATCGCGCGGTCGTCCACCAGCACGCGCGGGCGCGCCGTACCGCTCTGCAACTGCACGCGGGCGTACAGGCCGGGGGTGTACAGGCCATCGGCGTTGTCGAACACCGCGCGCAGACGGATCGTGCCGCTGCTGCTGTGCAACTGGTTGTCGACGAAGTCGAGACGACCCGGGTGCGGATGGCCCGATTCGTCGGCCAGCCCCATCGAGGCCTCGATCCGTGCGCTGCGACCGGCATGCTTCGCCGCGGCGCGCAGATGATCGAGCTTGAGCCAGGTCTGTTCGTCCACGTCGAAATAGACATACACCGGGTTGACCGAGACCACGCTGGTCAGCACGTCGTTGCTGGTCACCAGGTTGCCGGGGGTGACCCGGGCGTTGCTGACGCGGCCGTCGATCGGCGAACGTACCTGGGTGAAATCCAGCTTCAGCCGCGCGGCGGCAAGCGCCGCGGTGGCGGAGCCCAGTTGCGCCCGTGCGCTCTGCTCGGCCGTGTCCTGACGATCGGCATCCTGCTGCGCGATGGCATGCTGGGCCAGCAGCATGGCCGCGCGATGCTGGTTGGTCTCGGCCAGGTTCAACTCGGCGCGGGCTTGCGCCTGGTTGGCGCTGAGCCGGTCGACCTCGGCCTGGTAGGGACGCGCATCGAGCTGGAACAGCAGCTCGCCCTTGTGCACCAGCGCGCCCTCCTGGAAGTGCACCGACTCGACGAAGCCGCCGACCCGCGGCTGCACCTGCACCGTGTTGACCGCCTGCAGTCGCCCGGTGAATTCGGCACTGTCGCTGACCTTGCGGCTCAGCGCCTGCGCCACGGTGACTTCGGGCAGTGCGCCCGCGGCGGCCGATTGCGCGTGGCTGTCGTTGCCGTGCAGCAGGAACCAGCCGCCGAGCAAGGCAGCCCCGATCACGCTGGCCAGCATCCATTGTTTTTTCATGTTGCGCTCCCGGAACCTTGGTTGCCGGGCGGACAACCCCGGCGAAGGGTCGAGAGAATAGGTGTACTTCTCGGTATAGAAAATCCGCTTCTTGCGCATTACACTCGTGACTCGCAATCACGAATCAGCCAGAGACCGGGGCTATGGAAGACTTTTCAGCCATTTCGACCTTCGTCCGCGTGGTCGAGGCCAAGAGCTTCGCCGCCGCCGCCGCCCAGCTCGGCATGACGCCGTCCGGGGTCAGCCGGGCGGTGTCGCGACTGGAGGCCCAGCTTGGCGCGCGACTGCTGTTCCGTTCCACCCGCTCGTTGCGGCTGACCGATGACGGCGCCTCGTTCCACGCGCGCTGCAAGGAAATCCTGGCCGACCTGACCGAGGCGACCGAGGCGCTCAACTACGCCAACCGCAAACCCACCGGCAAGTTGCGCGTGGGCATTTCGCTGTCGGTGGGTCGGGCCGCGGTGATTCCCCGGCTGGCCGAGTTCGAGCAGCGCTATCCGGATATCCGGCTGGAGCTGTCGATGAGCGACACCCCGATGGATCTCAATGGCGAAGGTCTCGATTGCGCGATCCGCGTCGGCCAGCTGGAGGACTCCAGCCTGATCGCACGCAAGATCGGCTACCTGCGCAACGTGGTCTGCGCTTCACCGGACTATCTGCGTCGACATGGAGCGCCGCGCAGCATCGAGGATCTGAGCGATCATCGTTGCATCAATTACGTCCATCCGAACGGTCGCCCGCGCCAGTGGCAGTTCGATACGCCAAGCGGCGCGCTGGCGGTGGACATCGATGCGCACATGCTGATCAACGATGGCGAATCGGTGATCCAGGCGGTGGTAGCCGGCCTGGGCATTACCCAGGTGCCGCGCATGCTGGCGGCGTGCATGCTTGAAAAG